>OMIJ01000301.1 GCA_900299065.1 Hyphomicrobiales bacterium | reverse complement strand
TTCAGATATGGTCAAAAGCCAAAAGGGGGAGTTTGGCCCTGAGGTTTTCGTTGGGGCTTTCATTTAAGCCTTGATCCTTTTGCGCTAAATGGTCGTATGAGAAAGCGTAATCGCTCTTTACTTTGCTTCGCAAAATAGCGAAATCTGTCAAAATTGATCTCAAATTGAAACGGTTCACGCCGGGCAAGTTTATGATAGTCTATGCCTATGGGGTGGAATGCGCGTTCAGTGCGTGAGACAAACAGGCGAAAAAAATGGCTGGAAACGGGTCGGGCAGGCAGGACGGACTAGACCAGTCTGATTTTGACCCCTCCTCACGTAAAAAAATGCAAATCACCGCTTGGCGCGTGGTTGTCGCTTTAGTCCTGATCGGGCTCTGGTGGATCATTGCCTTTTATTTGGGGGATAATTTTATTCCCTCGCCATATGAGACCTGGGTCTCCGCTCTCAAACTTGCCAAAGATCCAGCTCTGCCAGCGGCAGTCTCTAATACAATGTTTGTCTTTCTCTCGGGCTATGGTCTGGCTGTTGTCATTGCCATTCCGCTGGGCTTGATGATGGGTGGCCTGCGTATGTTTGGTGCCGCGCTTGAACCTTATGTTGATGCCCTGAGCGCCACACCGCGCGTGTCTTTCATTCCGCTCATCATCGTCTTTCTGGGCCTTGGCTTTGAAGCCAAAATCTTCATTGTTTTTCTTGGTGCTGTGATGCCGGTCCTCATCAACACTTATGCCGGCGTACTCAATTCAGATGCCGATCTCATCGAAATGGCGCGTGCTGCCGGCGCAACACAAACGCAAGTATTTCGCAAGGTCATGCTGCCGGGAGCTTTGCCTTATGTGATTGCGGGCATGCGTGTGGGCGCAGGTCTGGCGCTGATCAATACTGTTGTGGCAGAGCTTTATACGGCGGTTGGCGGATTGGGCGGTCTCTTATCAATTTATGGCAATACCTTCCGCATGGGTCCTTATTTTGTCATTGTGCTCCTGCTGGCTTTGATTGGATTGCTAACCATGCAATTGCTGCGCTTCATCGAGCGTCGATTGACGCGCGGCTATTCGCGACATTCGATCTAGCGGAGCTTTCTTTTTCGGCGTAAGATCCTAAATAAAGATATCTGATAGGGAGTTTTGCGCCATGGCAAAGAGAACTCGAAATATCTTTTGGTCTTTGACCTCTTCTTTTGTTTTGGCTGCCCAGCTGGGCTATTTGTCAAACAGCACTGCATATGCAGCGCCTTTTCGTATGATCATTACTGAAACTGAAACACCGCTCGTTCCCAATTCTGTTGTTGAATTATCTCTGCGCTCTGGGGCTTTCGCAAAGGCGGGCGTTGAGGTTGAGCTTGTGCGTGTGGGGCAAACACCCTCTGCCATTGCGGCATTGAAATCAGGTCAAGGCGACATGGCCAATATTGCGCTTGATAGCGCTCTTCAATTGGTTGCGCGCAATCAAATGAAGCTCAAAGGCATTGTGTCACCCGACAAGGCTCTGCCCTTCGTGCTCGCCACATCCAAAGACATTACCTCTATCGCACAGCTCGACGGCAAGAATTTTGGTGTCGCGCGGGTTGGCTCGGTGGATTATCTCGTTAGTCGGTCTGTGATTGCAAAACTGGGCCTTGATCCTGACAAGCTCAAATATGTTGGCATCGGCCAGCCGCCTGTGCGTGCACAGGCATTGGCGGGTAAGCGCATTGATGCAACCGCAATATCGATTGGCACATGGCTGAGCATTAAAGATCGCTCCATGTTGAACATGCTTGTTGATCAAAAGAAGTTTTATGACTCTGCGCCTTTCGTGACCAAGCTCAATGTTGTCACAGATGTGGTTGCCAGAGATCGCGCCAAAGAGGTTCAGGCTATTGTGCGTGTGATCATTGAGGCTTCGCGCCAATATGCCAAAAATCCGCAATCCTGGGTCGAGGCCATGGGCCAGGCGCGCCCCGATGTGGCGAAAGAGGATCTTGAGCAATTGAGCCAGACCTATAAGCCCAGCTGGTCTGTCAATGGCGGGCTTAATCTGGACTCATTGACCTATACGACCAATGTCCTTTACGAAGATGCTGAATTCAAGGATCTGCGCAAAGTGGCGCCGGCCGAATGGATCGATACCGGTTTCATTGATAAAGTGCTAGCAGAATTGGGGAGGGATGAGACAACGGATGCGCCAGGACGCTGACAGTAAAAGTGCCATTTCAATCCGCCATGTGACGACATCCTTTCGTCGTCCCGGCGGGCGTGGTAGCGTTTTGGCTCTCGATGATGTCTCTCTGGAGATTGCGCCCAATAGTTTTGTCAGCCTTGTGGGTCCCTCTGGCTGCGGTAAGACAACCTTGCTGCGCCTACTCAATGGATTGATCAAGCCTGATGCCGGACAGATTTTGGTCAATGACCAAGCTCCCTCCTGCGGTCCCCATATCGGGCTTGTCTTTCAATCCATACGCCTGATGCCTTGGCGATCCATCAAGGCCAATGTCTATTTCCCGCTGGAATTGCGCAATGTGCCCAGGGCTGAATGTGAGCGGCTCGCCGATCATTATCTGGGAATGATGGGCATTTCGAAATTTGCTGATTCCTATCCGCATGAATTATCCGGTGGCATGCAGCAGCGTGCCGCTCTTGCGCGGGCGCTGATTTCGCAGCCTTCCATTTTGCTCATGGATGAGCCCTTTGCCGCGCTTGATGCGCAGACGCGTGAATTCATGCAAATTGAAGTGATGAAAATTCGTCACATGCTCAAAGGCGTTGTTGTCTTTGTCACACATTCGGTTGATGAAGCCATTCTTCTGTCTGATCAGATCGTGATGCTAAGCCCACGCCCAGGCAAGATTGCCGAATTGCTCGATGTGAATCTCCCTCATCCACGTTGGGATCACGATATCAGAAGCACAAATGAATTTCTCAATTTGCGCCATCGCCTCTGGGAGGGCATTCGCACAATGGTGCTGAATGATCCGCAATCTGATTTTTATCAAAGGGACAAGGTTCTGCAGGACTGAGGTGCTGTTCATCAGCGCCGATTCTGCAACCATCACAATTTTCTGTGCGGATGGGTCCAGGCGCAGATCATTGAAATGATCACAAAGCACGCGCTCACTAGAAAACCTGATTGAAACGCCAAAGCAATCTCGGCATTCAGACGCTCGCGTGCCAAAGGCGCAAGTGCATTGAGTGCGTCAGGCCCATGGTCAAGGATTTGATTGAACATTTGCGCGTCATCAGGATTTTGTACCGAGAGAATCCCAAACAGCACAGTCGAGAAAAGCGCAGTGCCAAAGGCAGCGCCAACCGAACGGGCAAATTGTGTTGAGGACGCTGCGGCCCCCAATTTCTGCGGGCCCGCAGTGCTTTGCACTGTGACTTGAGCGACATTCATGACAGAGCCCAGCAGAATGGCTGTACATCCAAGCACCCAGGCCATCATCGTCGGGCTGAGCTCTGATGTGGTCAAAGAAAAGAAAATCAGCAAGAGCACGGCTGGAAACAGAGTGAAAGAAGGAATGATCATTGTCAGACCTGTGCGGCTCATCACACGACCTGTCAAAATTGACCCAATGCTCAAACCGATTGTCAGGGGCAGAATGAGCCAACCCGTATTTGCTGCATCAGCGCCGCGCACAACACGCATATAGAGCGGTATAAAGGTGACCAAAGATGTGAGCATGGCACCTTGACATAAAACCATGAGACTGGATTGCCAGATGGCGCGCTGACGAAACAGGGCGAGCGGCAGCAAGGGCGCATGAACCTTATTTTCATGTCGAACAAGAACAATAAAGAAAAAGGCCGAGAGCGCAAATAAGCCCAGAATAGGGGGTAATCGCTCCATTGAAATGCGCTGCGCCTGTTCAAGTGCGAACATTACGGGAAGCACAAAGAGAATGAACAAGATCAATCCCAGAAAATCAAAATGCCAATCAGCCTCTTTATTGCCAGGCTTGGTCTTGAGGCGAAATGTCAGGCCAATGGCGAGAATGGCAACAGGTATGTTGATGAGAAATACATAACGCCAGCCAAAATGCTGCGTAACATAACCACCCAGAATAGGTCCAACAGTTGTCGCCACAACGCCAATACTGGCAAGATAGCCCTGAAAATTGCCACGCTCGCGCACCGGCACGACTTCGCCCACCAGTGCTTGCGAAAGGGCCATCAGCCCGCCGCCGCCCAATCCTTGAATAAGGCGACCAATGATCAAAAACCAGACATTGGGCGCAAAATAACAAAAGACACCCGCGCCCACATAAAGACCAAGCGCAATAAACATTAATGGCTTTCTGCCAAACACATCGCCAATATAACCGTAAATGGGCGCAGCAATCGTATTGGCAACGAGATAGGCCGCCATAATCCAGGAAATACGCTCCGCCTCGCCCAAAGATCCCACAATCGCAGGCAGGGCTGTTGCGAGCAAAGTTTGATCCCCGATTGCCAAATACATGGGGATCATGATCGAGGGGAAAATGCGCAGGAACAGATCGCGGCGCTCACGCTGCGAGAAAAAACGTGTCGGAGCTGGAGTGTTGGGGCCGCTCGCCACTCAACCACCTTTCTGAAATATTGGAGCGCGATTCACTCTTCGCCGCTGCGAAGGCTAATCAACTCCATGACTGAAAGGATAGAAAGTCACAACCCTAAAATCAGTCTGGTGAAAAAGTCGCAGCGCTAATGTCTAGACGCAATTAATCTGCTTGCGGCACAGCGCCCGGACAGGCCTCCGGTTTGATATCGAGCAAAGGCGTGCCGTCAAGACAATCCAGGCCCCTGACCAGGACGCCGTCGTCCTGAATTGCGACAATGGCCACAAGAGATGAGGCTATCGGATTGGGACGAATCGGCGAGCGCAAACTAAAAGCCCCATAAGGCTCGCTGATAGTGCGCGGTGTCTGGACGATGAGATCACGCCGCGCCCGGTCCATCCAATAGAGAATTTGCAAATGCGTATGGCGATCAAGTCCCAAAAGACCGGGCCGCCAAGCATCGAACAATTCGATTCGGCAGATGGGACCCTCGAGATCGCCGCGGCGCGGACATTCCCCCCGCTTGCTCCAGGGCGTATGAATCCGCCCGATGAAGTAAAGACCGGCATCGACTTTGTCGTTAAAAGAAACGCTGATTTCGCCGGGGCGTTGCTCATCATGAATGAGGTCTGCCCGATCTTTAATGGTCATGGCTTTGATCAATCCTGAGGGGGCTAGGGGGCTTGCTTTAGCTTCAGATCTTCGCACAATAGCCAAATGGAGGATAAAATGATCCAAAAAAATATATCGGCCGGATTGGTCGTTTCAGCTGCTTTGACCCTTGCATTCGGCATTGCCCCTTTGGCGGCGGCGCCCACCACAGTGGCAGAGATTGCCACTTATGCCGGGGCAGATCGTCAATCTGTGCTGGAGGCAGGGGCGAAACGTGAAGGCGTCTTGCTGATCTATGCCACAGGTACACAGGCCGATCCGCTTTATGAGGCCTTTGCCAAGAAATATTCCTTCATCAAAGTGGAAAGCTTTAAAGGTGATTCGCCCACAGTAACGCGCCGCGTGATCGAGGAATATGCTGCCAGCACTTATCTGGTGGATACACTCGATCTGGCTGTAGCAGGTCTGCGCCCCATGATGGAAGCAGGGCTTTTGCAACCCTATCGCTCGCCTGAGCAGAGTAAGTTTGTACCAACGGCCATTGAGCCAAAAGGGCATTGGACCATTGATTATGAGAGCTATGTCGGCCTTGGCTATAATTCCAAATTGATCCCTGAATCTGAAGCGCCCAAAACCTATGAAGATCTGCTCGATCCCAAATGGCGCGGCAAAATGGCCGTTCCCGGCTCCTCGACCTTGGGCAATTGGATTGGCGCTATGATGGTGGATAAGGGCGAGGCCTTTGTGCGGCGCTTTGCCGAACAAAAAATCCGCGTCTATGAAGTCTCAGCCAGAGCCGTGGCCAATCTTGTTGTCTCTGGGGAAGTGCCCTTATCGCCAGCTTTGTTTAATTCGCATATGGCCAATAGTCAGGATCAGGGCGCACCTGTGGATTGGCGTCCCCTGGGCGGCGTCTATGCTACAACGGGGGCCATGGCATTGGCGGCCAAGTCGCCGCATCCTCATGCGGCTATGCTCTTTATTGATTTTATCTTGTCGCAAGAAGGTCAGGGCCTCTATCAAAAATTGGGCTATGCCTCCTCGCGCACAGATATGCCTGTGCGACAGGCAAAACCGACCAAGATCTTTTATTTTGGCGATGACCCTGACTATCAGGAAAAATATGAAAAATGGATGGCTATTGGCCGACAGATTGTCGGCAAATAATCTCCCTCATGCCTGAGAAAGCACGCGGCTGTGACCCGGCCGCGGTGCCCATCCACCCAAAGTTTTCATGACCTGACGAATGACGGAAGCCTGGTTGCAAAGCACCAGTTTGCTAAATTCCTCTTCGAGCAATTGCGCAACAGGTTCGGCAATCCACGATCCGCCGCCAATATAAACAGCATCGCAATCTGGGTTATCAAGAAAGGCCTGTTTGCCTAATCTATAAGCCAGTTCCATATGCTCGCCAGAATCGATTTTATGAAAATCTGTGGGATGCAAAGATTGCGTTGCCCCTCCGATAATCTGTGTGCCGCCGCGCGCAAAGAAACGGCCCAGAGATTCGTTCATCTCTTGTGTCCATTTATTGACCACGGCAACTTTCTTGACGCCAAATTCTGTTGCTGTCTTGACCACACATTCTACTGTTGTGGTGGCAGGCAGGCCTGTGCGCTTATGCATATGCTCGATCATGCGATCATGCTTTTCAATGCCAATCAAAATGGGCAGAGGCACGCCATTCTGCATCACCAGATCAACCGAGCGATCCATCAATTGATCAAGATATTTGTCCAAAGGAGCAAAGATGCGTTCGACATCCTGGCTGGAAAATTCCACCAGGCCTAAGCCAATTTGAACGGCCATGACATTGGGCGGCGCGAGACGATAAAATTCATAAGGTGATACATCGATCACAGCGCCAGGCTGCAGGCAGCCGATCTTATATTTTGGTTTATAGGCCTCGAACATATCTCCCCCTTTCGTCCGGCCGATCTCGTCAGGATCGGTTGAAGAGTTTGGACTGCTCTTAGCATGGCAGATTGAAGGATGAAACACTTCACAGAAGGAAACGGGAAGGGCTGGCAGGGGATATCCCCCAGAGCGGCAATCCAATGAAAGACTGGCCTCTTGCGTAATTGCGTTCTATTCTCCCCTCTCACTCAAACCTATTGGACCCATGGCCCCCATTTCCCGTCCCGTTCAGCCTGGCGATCGCGTCTTTCTTGTCGATGGCTCCTCTTTCGTCTTTCGCGCTTATTTCCAGTCGATTCGTCAGGATCCCAAATATAATTATCGCTCGGATCGACTGCCTGTGGGAGCAGTCAGACTCTTTGCCACCAAACTTTTTCAATTCATCAAGGATGGAGCGGCAGGCCTGAAGCCAACGCATTTGGCAATCATCTTCGACAAATCGGAAAATTCATTCCGCAAGGCTCTCTATCCGGCCTATAAGGCCAATCGCAGTGACCCACCCGAAGATCTCGTGCCGCAATTTCCGCTCATGCGTGCTGTGACCAAAGCCTTTGGTCTCGTGCCCATTGAACAGGATGTCTATGAGGCCGATGATCTCATCGCCACTTATGCCAAACAGGCGAGCGAGCGTGGCGCAGAGGTTCTCATCATTTCCGCTGATAAGGATTTGATGCAATTGATCGGACCGAAAGTCTCCATGTTTGATCCGGCCTCAGGTGAGCGCGAGGAACGGCGCATTGGCCCGAATGAAGTGAAAGATTATTTCCTCGTGCCCCCCGAGCGCGTGGTGGATGTGCAAGCACTCGCGGGAGATTCTACCGATAATGTGCCCGGCGCGCCCGGCATTGGCATTAAGACTGCCGCGCAATTGATCGCCGAATATGGCGATCTCGATCAGCTCTTGGCGCGCGCCAATGAAATTAAACAACCCAAAAGGCGTGAGGCGCTCACCCTGCCCGAGAATGTCGAGCGCGTGCACTTATCGCGCAAATTGGTACGTCTGGTTGATGATGTGCCTTTGCTCACGCCATTGGATGATCTTGCCTTCACTCAGCCTGATGGACGTGAGCTTGTTGCTTTTCTCAAAGCGATGGAGTTTTCCACAATTACTAAACGGGCTGCGGATGTCTTTGGTGTTGATGCCAATGAGATTAATCCCGATCCAGCTTTAGTAGGTGAAAATGGCTGGCGCGATCGGCATGGTGAAATCAGGGAGCGCAGCGAGGCCATGCTCGCTTCACCGCCAGCAAAAGCTGCGACTCCAAAAGCCAAGGACAGTCCGAAAGAGGCGGGCGGCGCTGGCTCCACGCCTGCACAATTGGTCAGTCAGCGTTTGATTGCAGCGCGCAAGCAAAAGATCGATTATGCCAATTATGCCACCATCACTCGTCTTGAGGATTTGGATCGATGGATTGCCGCTGCTTATGAAGCGGGTGTGATTTGCGTCGATACAGAAACATCTTCGCTCGATGCCATGCAGGCCGATCTTGTTGGCATAGCCATGGCGATTGGCGAGGGGCAGGCCTGTTATATTCCTCTGGGCCATAGATCAGATGCAGGTGGCGGCGCACTCTTTGGCGCTGGCGCATTGGCGCCAGATCAGCTTGCCACAAAAGATGTGATCATGCGCATGAAGCCTTTGCTCGAGGCTAAATCTGTTTTGAAGATTGCCCAGAATATGAAATTTGACTGGCTTGTCTTTAAACAGGCTGGCATTGAGGTCGCTCCCTTTGATGACACAATGCTCATGTCCTATGTTCTGGATGCGGGCCTTAACGGTCATGGCATGGATGAATTGTCCGAGAAATATCTCGAACATAAGCCCATTGCTTTTGCTGATGTGGCCGGCACGGGCAAAAGTTTTATCGGCTTTGCACGTGTGGCCGTCGATAAAGCGAGCCAATATTCTGCGGAAGATGCCGATGTCACTTTGCGCCTTTGGCATGTGCTCAAGCCGCGCCTAGTTCAAGAGCATATGACAAGCGTTTACGAGACTTTGGAGCGCCCACTTCTCGATGTGCTTGCCCGTATGGAGAGGCGTGGCATTGCGATTGATCGGCAGATTCTCTCGCGCCTGTCGGGTGAATTCGCGCAATCCATGGCGCGTCTTGAGGCGGAGGTGCATGAGCTGGCCGGACAGAGCTTTAATCTCGCCTCTCCCAAACAATTGGGCGACATTCTCTTTGGCAAAATGGGCCTAGCGGGCGGCAAGAAAACAGCAACTGGGGCCTGGTCAACCTCTGCCAGCGTGCTTGAAGATCTTGCCGAAGGAGGCAATGAACTCTCCGCCCGCATTCTCGATTGGCGTCAAATGGCCAAATTAAAATCAACTTATACGGATGCCTTGCCGGATTTCGTCAATCCAAATACAAAGCGCGTGCACACGTCTTATTCTTTGGCTGCAACAACCACAGGCCGCCTGTCTTCATCCGATCCCAATCTGCAAAACATACCCGTGCGCAATGAAGCGGGCCGCAAAATCAGAACGGCCTTTGTCGCAACACCGGGCCATAAATTATTATCAGCAGATTATTCGCAGATCGAATTGCGCCTGCTCGCGCACATTGCCGATATACCGCAATTGCAGAAAGCCTTTGCTGATGGCCTTGATATTCATGCACTCACTGCGTCCGAAATGTTTGGTGTGCCTGTTAAGGACATGCCCTCCGATATCAGACGGCGCGCCAAGGCAATTAACTTTGGCATCATCTATGGCATATCTGCTTTTGGTCTTGCCAATCAGCTTGGCATATCGCGCGAAGAAGCGGGTGCATATATCCGCAAATATTTTGAGCGCTTCCCCGGTATTAAGGATTATATGGAGGCGACCAAGGCCTTTGCGCGGCAAAATGGCTATGTCGCAACCATTTTTGGCCGGCGTTGTTATTATCCGCGAATCACCGCCTCCAATCCCTCCGAGCGCGCCTTTAATGAACGCGCCGCCATCAATGCCCCCATTCAAGGTTCAGCTGCTGACATCATCAGGCGTGCAATGATCCGTATGGAACAGGCCCTGGTTGACAAGAAACTTTCGGCACAAATGCTGTTGCAAGTACATGACGAGCTTATCTTTGAAGTGCCAGACACTGAAATTGAACCAACTCTTGAGGTCGTGCGGCGCATTATGATTGAAGCGCCCCAGCCCGCTGTTAAACTGACTGTACCTTTACAGGTGGATGCAAAAGCCGCCGCCAATTGGGATGAAGCGCATTAACCAAAGGGGATGTGATGGGCAAAATTGATATCAGTAAAGCCCAGCGCCCGACACGTGGCCGCGTAGGTGGCACAGATGCTGACCGCGCCGCAAAATTTTCCAATCGCATGCCTAATTCTGCCAAGCGCAGTGTTTTCATGCGTATGAAAATTCTGCTGCCCAATCGTGAGCCTCCCGTTAATCCGCAACGCCAGGAGGTAATAGATCCGGCCCAGATGGCGCTGGATCTCAAATCCATGTTACGCGAAATGGGCGTGGATGCTGTTGGAATTGCCGCTTACGATCCGCGCTTTGCCTTTACACAAGCGGGCGAGGTCACACATAAATTTGTATTTGTCTATGGCATTGCCATGTCCTTCGACACTATGGCCGATATTGGCCCGCGTTCGCAGGAAGAAGTGCACCGCGTCTATCACAAGCTCGATGATATTGGCGTGCGCCTTGCGCATCAGATTGCCGCTTATGGATATAGCGCGCGCATGCAACCCAATGAAGGCGATATTCCGCTCATCGCTTATGCTTGGCTTGCAGGTCTTGGTGAATTGGGCAAGCATGGCTCGCTCATTTCGCCGCAATTAGGGTCCTCTTTTCGCTTAGGCGCAGTCACCACAGATATGCCACTCATTGCCGATGAGACGCAGGATTTTGGCATTGACGAAATCTGCACAAAATGTGGCGTCTGCACGCGCTTTTGTCCCGGTGATGCGATTGTCCCTGACAAATCGATCATTAACGGCATTG
>OMIJ01000300.1 GCA_900299065.1 Hyphomicrobiales bacterium | reverse complement strand
GGGCCGCACGGCGCGAAGGCAGGATCGTTGCCAATAAAGACAGGATCAGAGACAAAGTGACAACGGCCACCACATCACTTGTAACAATCACTGAAGGCAGACGGCTGAGGAAATAGAAATTCGGATCAAACACATTCAAGCTGAATGTCTGATTGATAAAGAGCCGGATGGGTTCGAGATTATGCGCCACCACAAGGCCTAATAGAAAACCCGCCAGAGTGCCGGAAATGCCGATTGCAGCGCCTGTAATCAGGAAAATGCGCATCACCGCGCCGCGTGTCGCGCCCATCGTTCGCAAAATGGCAATATCACGTCCCTTATCTTTCACCAGCATGGTCAGGCCTGAAATAATATTCAACGCCGCCACCAGAACGATCAGGGTGAGTATGAGAAACATCACCGTGCGCTCAACCTTCAAGGCATCAAAAAAGGATTTATTGCGCTGGCGCCAGTCGGTCATGATCATCGGCCGGCCAACCACTTTGTCGAGTTGGGCGCGGATTGCATCCATATTGTCCGGCTCTTCAACAAAGGCCTCAATGACGCTGGCTTGCTCTTCCTTGTTGAAGAAAGCCTGCGCTTCTGCGAAAGGCAGATAGACGAAAAGGCCATCATATTCGGAAATGCCAATCTGAAAGACAGCAACGACCGGATAGGATTTGATGCGCGGTGTAATACCAAAGGGCGTCTGCGAGCCCTTTGCCGTGAGGATTGAAATCGTATCGCCAATACGCACGCTTAATTGTTCGGCCAATTTCGAGCCAATGGCAACGCCCTCAGCCCGGTCAAATCCTTCTAAAGTGCCCATGCGTATATTGGCTGAAATGCCGGGCAGTTTTTTGATGTCGGCCTCGCGTATGCCGCGCACCAGTGCACCCGATTGCTGATATTGCGAAGATACGCCAGCCGCACTCTCAACCATGGGCAGCGCAAAGGTCACGCCTTTGGTTTTAGAGATACGGCCAACCACTTCATTATAATCAGTGAGGGGTGTTTCAACGCCTTGCAAAAACACATGGCCATTAATGCCGATGATTTTATTCATCAGCTCGATGTGAAACCCATTCATCACCGACATGACGACAATCAAGGTCGCCACGCCCAGCATGATTCCTGCAAATGAAAAGCCGGCTATCACCGACACAAAGCCCTGGGCGCGCCGCGCGCGAAGATAGCGAATGGCGATCATCCATTCAAAGCCCGCGAAGGGCAATGTCTTCACAGGATCGCTTTGCTTGCGATTGACTTGCGGCACAGCCTCTGTGTCCGATTTTGAATCGGTGCTAACGTCTTTCTCTTGGCCGGGGTCAATCATGCTCACGTCCCGCAGGCTCCTGTCTCATCTCAGGCCGTCAGACGGTTGAGGGCGGCTTCCGGCGTTAGCATATCACGCGCACCCGTACGGCGGTCTTTCACTTCTACCAAGCCATCGGCAATGCCTTTCGGCCCTATGATGACTTGCGAAGGCAGGCCGATGAGATCAAGCGTGGCAAATTTTGCGCCCGGTCGTTCATCGCGATCATCATAAAGAACATCAACACCTGCCCGCTCAAGCTTTTCATAAAAATCAGCACAAGCTTGATCGGTTGCAGCGTCACCCACTTTGAGATTGGCGAGTCCCACTTTGAACGGAGCAACTGAATCGGGCCAGATAATGCCATTGTCATCATGATTGGCTTCAATGAGGGCCGCGACCAGTCGCGAGGGACCAATGCCATAAGAGCCCATTTGCAACACCGTCTCTTTACCATCCGGACCATTGACCGCAGCATGCATGGGCTCAGAATATTTCGTACCGAAATAAAAGATATGGCCCACTTCAATACCGCGCGCCGAGACTTGATCGCTGGGGGCAATGGCAGCAAAAGCTTGCGCATCATGCATTTCAGACGTCGCGGCATAGCGTGATGTCCAATCGTCAAATACGCCCTGCATCACTGTGCGATCATCAAAGGCAATGCTGGCCTCTGGCGCAGACTTTTCAAGAAAGTCTTTATGGCAGAAGACCTCACTTTCACCTGTGGATGCAAGAATGATGAATTCATGACTGAGATTGCCACCAATAGGCCCCGTATCGGCGCGCATGGGAATGGCTTTGAGACCCATGCGGGCAAAAGTGCGCAAATAGGCCGTGAACATTTTATTATAGGAATGGCGCGCGCCCTCAGCATCCAGATCGAAGGAATAAGCATCTTTCATCAAAAACTCGCGACTGCGCATCACGCCAAAACGCGGGCGCACTTCATCGCGGAACTTCCATTGAATGTGATAGAGATTGAGCGGCAGATCCTTGTAGGATTTCACATGCGCCCGCACAATGGCGGTGACCATTTCTTCATTGGTCGGGCCAAACAGCATTTCGCGTTCATGCCGATCCTTGATGCGCAGCATTTCCTTCCCATAGGCATCATAGCGCCCGCTCTCGCGCCATAGATCGGCGGATTGAATCGTCGGCATGAGAATTTCAATGGCGCCGGCGCGATTCTGTTCTTCGCGGATAATGTCATTAATCTTGTTGAGCACGCGCAGACCCAGCGGCAGCCAGGCATAAATGCCGGCGGCCTCCTGGCGGATCATGCCTGCACGCAGCATCAGGCGATGCGAGACAATTTCCGCCTCCTTGGGCGTTTCACGCAGGATCGGCAAAAAGAAGCGGGTCAAACGCATGGATGATGGCCTTGAATAAGTGGAGTCGATTCGATTCTTACAGATTAGGCTTAGCCGGCCCGTCATGGCTAGGACCGCCCCTTCTGTCAAAGACTGAGAGCTGAGGGGCAGGGAGCTTATCCGGGAAAACCCAGTTTTTAGGCATGTTGCGACAAGAAAAATCAAAAATGTCGAAATTGCGACAAAACCCCCGTGACAAATGTCCCGACTTGCGCTTAACTCCCCTCGCTAATCCTAAAGGAGGCCGCCATCGGGGTTCCCCGAATGTGCGCAGTACCAAGTCGCGGGAGGACGTATCGATCCTGAGTGGGTCCAGATGGCTTAAGCCTTGGATCACACCCGCTTAAGTGGGGCTTCCCACCCAAAGAGGTATTGTCGCCAGGATCGAGCGCGATTTAAACTTTTCGAGCAAGGACGGGTCTGGGACCTGATCCTTGCTTTTGTTTTAATAGACTGTTTTTAAAGGCTTTTATCCCCCTCCCGGGGACCGTTTCAACGCCCCTTGCGCTTTCGGGCTGCTCACCTTATAAGCCAGCTCATTCCACAGACGGATTTAGGCGTTCCTGATCCAAGGTGCGCTCCGGTGCCAGCTCTTCCGAACTGGCCAATATTCGTCGAGGTCCAACCGGAGAAAATTGTCATGGCTCTGCCTGAATTCACTATGCGTTCCCTTTTGGAAGCCGGCGCCCATTTTGGCCATCAGGCTCATCGCTGGAACCCCAAAATGGCCCCCTATATCTTCGGGGCGCGCAATAACATCCACATCATCGATTTGGCCCAGACCGTGCCGATGCTTCATCAGGCGTTGAAGGCTGTTTCTGACACTGTGGCCAAGGGTGGCCGCGTTCTGTTCGTTGGCACCAAGCGTCAGGCTTCCGATCACATTGCTGAAGCTGCTAAGCGGTCAGCGCAATATTACATCAACTCCCGTTGGCTCGGCGGCATGCTGACCAATTGGAAGACCATTTCCGGTTCGATCAATCGTCTGCGCAAGCTTGATGAACAATTGAATGCCGGTGCTCAAGGCCTGACAAAGAAAGAGCGCCTCATGCTCTCTCGCGAACGCGACAATCTGGAGAAGGCTCTGGGCGGTATCAAGGATATGGGCGGTACACCCGATCTGATCTTCGTGATCGATACCAACAAAGAGCAATTGGCAATCAAGGAAGCCAATCGTCTGAACATTCCTGTTGCTGCGATCATCGACAGCAATTGCGATCCAGATGGCATCAAATTCCCGGTCCCTGGCAATGATGATGCTGGCCGCGCCATTGAACTTTATTGCGATCTCATCGCGCGTGCAGCCATTGATGGCATTTCGCGTGCACAGGGCGCTTCGGGCATTGATCTGGGCGCACAAGCTGCTCCCGTCGAGCATGATCTTCCTGCCGCATCGGCAAGCGAAGCCCATGATGGCGCAGAAGTGTTTGAACTGCTCTCGGCCCCGCGTGGCGCTCCTGATGATCTGGCTAAATTGCAGGGCGTTGGCCCGCAAATTGTCAAAAAGCTTAATGATGGCGGCATTTTCCATTATTGGCAGATTGCCTCCATGTCTGAGGCAGACGCCGCTTCTGTTGATCAGAGCCTCAAGCTCGGTGGTCGTATTCAGCGCGATGGTTGGATCAATCAGGCGCGTAGCCTGATCCCGGGCTGATCGTTCGGTCTGTCCTTTAGATCATAAGGGCCGGAGCTAAGCTTCGGCCCAATCTGCTTTCAACCCCTCGTTGAGGGACACGCAATCCGGTTCCGCATGCCGGTGAAGAAAGGAAATTCCCATGGCAAATATTACAGCCGCACTCGTGAAAGACCTGCGCGAGAAGACGGGCGCTGGCATGATGGATTGTAAAAAGGCGCTGAGTGAAACAGACGGCGATCTCGAAGCTGCTGTTGACTGGTTGCGCAAGAAGGGCCTTTCACAGGCCGCTAAAAAATCTGGCCGTGTTGCTGCAGAAGGTCTGGTGGCCGCGCTTGTGCGCGACAATCATGGTGTGGTTGTCGAAGTCAATTCGGAAACCGACTTCGTTGCGCGCAATGAAGAATTCCAGGCGCTCACGCGTGGCATTGCCTCCGTTGCTCTTGAAAAAGGCATTACGGATGTCGAGGCGCTCAAAAATGCGCATTATCCCGGCGGCACAAGCGTTGGCGATGCACTGACCAATGCCATTGCCACCATTGGCGAGAATATGACTTTGCGCCGTGCTCAGGCGCTGCATGTCTCCAAGGGCGTTGTCTCGCATTATATGCATAATTCGATTGCTGATGGCCTTGGAAAAATCGGCGTTATCGTCGCGCTGGAATCAACAGGCAGCACACAGGAATTGGCGGCTCTGGGTCGTCTCATCGCGCTGCATGTTGCCGCTGCTGCACCTCTGGCACTCGATTCCACAGGCCTTGATCCGGCAGTAGTCGAGCGTGAGAAAAACGTGCTGGCTGACAAAAATGCCGGCAAGCCGGCCAATGTGCTCGAGAAGATTCTCGAATCCGGTCTCAAGACTTATTACAAGCAGGTCTGCCTGATTGAT
>OMIJ01000299.1 GCA_900299065.1 Hyphomicrobiales bacterium | reverse complement strand
CGTCAGATGTGTATAAGAGACAGCTCACCTTCCGCGCACAGGCCTATAAAGAAGAATAAATATTGCAGGCCAGATCAAGATCCTGAAATACCCGCCCGCGTCCCGCCTTCAGCACCAAAGCAGAAGTGCAAAAGGTTTTAACGATATCATTGGAGTGAATGGCCAATATCATCGCCCGATCCTGACGCTTTCCGAAGAGCTCGTCATGGCATTTGATCTGGAAGCGCTTGTCACCCACGAGAATGACTTCATCAATAAGATAGCATTCAAAATCGATTGCCAGCGAGAGCGCAAAGGCAAGCCGCATCGTCATGCCGCTCGAATAATAGCGCACCGGAATATGCAATTGTTGACCAAGCTCGGTGAACTCCTCAATGAAGGCATAGGTCTCGCGGAATGGCACATCATAAATGCGGGTGATGAAGCGGATATTATCATAGCCTGTCAGCTCGCCTTCAAAACCGCCAGCCAAAGCCAGCGGCCAGGACATGCGCAAGCCCCGATCCACATGGCCGGATGTAGCAATTTGCAGGCCTGAGAGAATTTGAATCAAAGTTGATTTGCCCGCGCCATTGCGGCCCAGAATGGCCAGACGCTCTCCAGAGGCCACCTCAAAGGAAATGCCATTGAGCACACGGCGAATGCCAATCTCTGTCTCGAATTCCTTGACAATATCCACCGCACGAATGGCCCGGCGCGGCGTCAGCTCAGAGGCTTGCCCATCCGTAAATCCCGACAATGCGGAAAGATCTTTGCCCTCATGCTCTGCACGGGCCATTTGACCTATACGCGGGCGCAGCAAATGAGGAAGCGAAGGCCAGAGATTCATTTGACCGCATGCCCCAAAGTATCTTTGACCAACAAAGCGCCAATCCGATAGAGCAAATAAGCCAGAATGGACACTATCCCTATGCTCAACAGGCGATAGGGATAGGTCGGTAGATCAGGCATTGAGGGCTCAGCCACACGATCAAGAAAGATCTTCTGCTTGCGGGCATCCTGCCGGGCTGTTTCGAGGGAGGCCATGGCTGTGAGAAAGCCATGAGTGGCAAATTCAGTTTCCAGCATCAGCCGATCATATTCGGCAAGTTTGGGGGCCAGCGCACTGCTACTGCCGCCAAGCATTTGCCGTTGCTTCTGCACCTCTTCTTGCAAAGAGGCAATGCGCGTGCGTATCGTAGCTAATTGTGGAGATTGCGGCGCAGCTTTCCCAAGCTCTATGGCCTGCGCACTGGCTTGCGCAATCTCGACAGAAAGCTTGGTGATTGCCTCCAACATGCTCTTTGAGGTGAGATTGGGATCAATCAAAGATTCACGCGTGCGAAAATCGGTCACTTTGGTTTGCGCCGCCAGAGCGCGCTCTTGACTATATTCAATTTCCTTCAGCGCATTTTCAATCGCATCTTGCTGGGCGCGCTCGTTGAGCCGATTGATCAGCACTTCGGCATTATCCAGCATAGCCGCCGCCAGATCATGCGCATCCTTGGCCCGAAAGGCCTGCACACGCAAAAGGCTAATACCTGTTGTTTGATTGTAATCGAGATAAACAAATTTCAGATAATGCTTGTACAAATCCTCAATATTCGCCTTGCGATAAAATTTGGGATAGCGCGAGAGAAAATCCGCCTCCGAGCGTGAGAAGATCTCTTTCAATCCCGCACTCTTTGTTAATTCCAGCAAAGCATCGCGTGATTCAAGATAGCCATGAACAACATAAGCATCATCGGCTGATTTAACGATACCGCTGCCCTGCAGAACATTAGCAATCTGCCCTATTCCACCCGTACTTGGCGCCCGCACAACAAATTTGGCTTCGGACACATAACGATCAGATTCAATCAGGCCAAAATAGATAACAGCCAACACTGCAGGCAGAACCACAAGCACCAGCGGCCAGAAGCGTTGGATGAGCCAGCGTCGAAGCCTCTGCCATTGGCTCAGTTCTTCGCTCAGCAAAACCGGCGCTTCCCCGCCAATGCGCATCAAATGCGCCAAAGGTATAGATCTTTGCTGCTCATCAAGCATGAGTATATTCCCCAGACACGCGCTGGCTCTGGCGGCTATATGCAAAAGAAGAATGGCGCATTTGCTCTGTCATGCGATCACAAATGAATCCGGGCGCGCGCCGATTGCGTCCAGCGCAGGCCTATATAAAGATTGGGGATGATCCAAAGCGCAGGATACCAAATATCATAATGCGTGACGATCTCTTCGCCAAAATAACCCGCACGGATCATCTCAAAACAATGGGTGAGCGGATTAAACCAGATCGCATCCTGTGCAGGGCGCGGCAGCCAGTCAACAAGGAAGAATGCACCTGACAGCGGCACGGTTAAATATTGAAACGGGCCCATGAACTTTTCTGCGACTTCCCAATATTCCGTCATCGCCGCAAAGATAATGGCGACAGACACGCCATAGAGTCCCAGAAAAAACCAGCCCGCAATCAACAGGCCAGGATCGCGAATAGGCTCTGTTAGGCCAAAGGACAAAAGGGTGAGATAAATCACCAGAAAGGCGCATGTAGATCCGGCAAATTCCATGATCATGCGCGCAAAGAACATATCATAGAGCGTGATGAAGCGATGATAGAGCACACTTGTACTGCGGCGATAGAGATTAACCGCATTATTGGTCAGATGGCGCCACAGGGTCAGCGGCATATAGCCAGACAAGGTGAGCGCCACCACAGCCACGCCATGCTCATCTCCACGCAGGACCGAATAAATGATCAGCACGCCAATGCATAACAGCATGGGTTCAATGAACACCCACAAAAAGCCCAGATTGTCGCGGCCATAGCGCAACATTAGATCGCGCACCATAATGCCATAAATGACGCGGATCTGAACCTTGAGCCCGCGTGAGAAAGACAGAGCCTGCGTGCTCATCCCGCACCTGCCCCGTGCTCACGCACGCCCATATAAAATAGCCAAATCACTAAGAGAAAAAGCGCATTGCCGCCGATGATCGTCGCAATCATGCGCAATCTTTGGGGCGAAATAGGAAAGTCCGGCAGATTGGGCTCCACCACACGCTCCAGATAGAGCTGCTGGCGACGGGCCTCCGTGCGCGCATTATCGAGCGCTGTATTGGCTGAAGACAATGACATTTTGGCAAATTCACGCATCAGGGACAGGCGTTCAAATTCAGCCAGCTTTTTCGCAATCCCCGTCGAAGGCTCGGCAATCAATGCGCGCTGATCAGAAATTTGACCATTCAGTGCATTCACTTTGCCATAAAGCAATTTGATCTGCGGATTATCCGGAGCAGCAGCAGCCAATTGACTGATCTGCGCTTGTGCCGCAATGCGCTCTGCATCAAGCCCTGCGATCACTTCTGTAATCACCACCGAGCTTTGAACAGCATCAACCATTAATTCGCGATTACGAAATTCCGTCAGCGCCATTTGTGCATCAATCATACGCTGCTCGCTGCGGCCAACTTCTTCTGCCGCGGTGCGTATGGCATCAGCATTGATGCGCTCATTCAGCCGGTTCACCATCTCTTCGCCTAATTCGAGCAAGGTCCGGGTGATCAGCAGAGCATCCTCAGGTCGAAACGCCTGCACACGCAAAGTTGCAATGCCTGATGTATTGCCAAAAGAGACATTCACCATCCATTGCAGATAATCATACAAACGCTCTTCAGACTTGCCATAGAAGAAGGAGGGATAGCGCGCGATGAAATCCGCCTCAGGACGATTATAAATCTCGCGTACAGGAATTTTCTTCGACAATTCGGCAACAGCTGCGCGCGATTTAATATATTCCTGCACCGAATAATTATCATCTTGCGAGCGGCTCATGCCCGACATGGACCCGGCAAATTTTAAAAATGATCCAAGCCCGCCGGCATCGGCTGATTTCGAAGCGGTCTTGACGATGAATTTAGCCTCCGAGACATAACGATCTGTGGCAAGAAAACCAAAATAGAGGATCGACAGCAGAGCTGGCAGAAAAGACAGAGTAAAGATCAATCGACCGCGCCCACCAGACCGGCTGGCCGAGGGCATGTCTACCGTGATCCCGCTTTGCGGCTGCAATGACTGATTGGAGGAATAAGCGAGATCTGAATTCTCCCGACCGGACCATAATTGGCGAACCGATTTGAGGGGATGCGTAATCAGGCCTCGAACACCTTGGGTGTCTTGTGAAGGCGCCTTGATCACATGGGGTAAATTTGGATCAAGCATTCTGTGCACCTGTCCGCATGGCTTGTCGTCTCACGTTTGAAACCATTACCCCTCATCTCGACCTTAAAGGTCAGGGATATACACTGGCTGATCAGAGTCCAAACCCCACAAACAAAGCCTCCCTGCTTTAACAATAAGGCGCCAATTTGACAATGCGGCGCCAAACTTCCAGATAAGCCCAACTCTGCCTTGCTTCGCGTCTGGCAAGGTCACATTGGTTTCCCAGGGCATGACATGACCCAAGCATTTGATCCTTTGGCCTCGGCCCTGCGCACTTTGCAGTTGGAACAGGCCGGCATTGCCGCACTTGAGGCCGCTTTGCTTGGCGAAAATGGCTCTGATCTCAAGCAAAACCTCATCACCGCCGTGACCATGATCCGCGCCGCCACTGGCCGCGTCATCATCACCGGAATGGGCAAATCCGGCCATGTCGGCCGCAAGCTTGCGGCTACCTTTGCCTCTACCGGCACCCCAGCCTATTTCGTCCATCCCGGTGAGGCCAGCCATGGCGATCTGGGCATGATCCAGCCCGGCGATGTCCTGCTTGCCCTCTCATGGTCGGGAGAAACGGCCGAACTTGCAGATATTATCACATATTCAAGACGTTATGGGATTGGCCTGATTGCTCTGACCGCCAGCGCCGAAAGCGCTCTGGGCCGCGAAGCTGATGCCTGCCTTCTCATGCCAAAAGCCGAAGAGGCCTGCCCCAATGGCCTGGCGCCCACAACCTCAACAACCATGCAATTGGCCATGGGCGATGCCCTAGCCATCGCTTTGCTTGAGGCAAGAGGCTTTACCGCGCAGGATTTCAAAGCCTTTCACCCCGGCGGCAAGCTTGGGGCTAGGCTCGCCTTTGTCCGCGATGTGATGCACACGGGTGAGGCCATGCCTCTGGTGAATGCCGGCGCACGCATGGAAAAGGCCGTACTGGAAATGACCAGTAAACGTCTGGGCTGCGTGGCCGTGCTCAACTCCGATGGAACTCTGGCAGGTATTATCACCGACGGGGATTTGCGTCGTCATATTAAAACCGGTGGCGATCTGCTCAGCAGCGCCGTTGAGACCATTATGACGCCGCAACCCATGACCATTGACGCAGACTCAATGGCTGCCGAAGCGCTCGCAAGATTGAATGCGAAAAAACGCTCCGTGCTAATTGTCGTAGACGCCAACAATCGCCCCGTCGGCATTCTACATCTGCATGATCTATACACGATTGGCGTGGCTTGATCGCCTCGATTAAATCCCGGCTCCCCCATCAAGCGAATCAGTTGAATGACCAATATGTGATCGCCAGATACGCCAGAGATAATGATGAGCAGCGCGCAATAAGGGGCGTGCGATCAAATCTGCAAGGGCAAGAGCGAGGGCAATGTTACCTGGATCAAAATAAGCAGCGGCTATCGCATAAACGATCAAAGTTGAAATCACACGCCAACTACATGCCCGCCAGAACTGATGGCGCTTGAGCGAGCCTACTTCACCCCAAAGCTTGTTTAACGGCTCAAGCAATGTCTGTTGTGGGACATGCGTCTCTGATTGCGCAGTGAAAATTATTTGCGCGCTG
>OMIJ01000298.1 GCA_900299065.1 Hyphomicrobiales bacterium | reverse complement strand
CCGCCCGATCATATTGCCGCATTCTCGGCCTTCTTCACCGGCTTTCTCTATGATCAAATCGCGCTTGATGCGGCCTGGGATCTTGTAAAGCCCTGGAGCGCAGAGGATCGCCAGAATTTACGCAATTCAGTGCCCGCACAGGGCCTTCAGGCAAAGATCGCTGGCAGGTCCTTGCAGGACATTGCCAGAGAGGTTCTTGCCCTTGCAAGATCAGGTCTTGCGCGCCGCAAGCGGCTGAATGCTGCCGGACAGGATGAGGCCGTCTATCTGAACAGGCTTGATGATTATGTCGCAACCAGTCGCGTATCAGCTGATCGGCTGAAAGAGCATTTCAACACCGACTGGCAAGGCAATGTGCATCCGGTTTTTCAGACCATGGCTTTCTAGAGAAGCGGCCTTTTGAAAAGCCAGTCTGACAAAATCATTCTGGTGCTCTTTGACTGATTGACCGCGGCCTTTAATCGCACGCATACTATGGTTGAGCTTGCCCCTTGAGAGGCGGGTCAATCAGGGAGGCCGTGGACTTGTTTGCACGCATCAATCATGTGGCAATCGTCAGCGACAATTATGCCCAGCTTGCCAAATTTTATGAAGCCGTCTTTGGAATGACCACATCGACCAATTCACGCCCGGCCCGCGCTGTGACCGTGGGCGATGGTTATGTCGGTCTCAACATCAATCCACGCCGGGCAGGACGTTCCGCCGGTCTCGATCATTTTGGTATTCAGGTGGAAGATGTGGAAACCTGCTTTGATCGCATGCGTAAAAACTATCCGCGCGTGAAATGGCTCCAGCGGCCCTCGACCAGACCCTTTGCCGGACTCTCTACGCATGATCCTGATGGCAATATGTTCGACATCTCGCAAAAGGATATGAAGAACCGCGCCTCTGTCTATGTTGAGAATGATGGCAATGCCCGCCCGCGCCATATCAATCATGTGGCATTGCGCACGATGAATCCGGATCTGATGGCCGAATTTTATCATAATGTGTTCGAGCTTGCGCTGATCAATAGGAAAGAGGGCGATCCTAATTATTATCTCTCCGATGGTCATGTCACATTGGAAATCATGCCCTGGGATATTTTGGATTATGACGCCACAGGCATCATTACGCAGGGCATGGATCATATCGGCTTTAAGGTGGAGAGCGTCGAGCAAGTCAAAAAGGATGTCGCGCAAATTGCCGCAGATAATCCGCGCCTCGCGCCAGCCTCTTTTTCTGGCGCAGAAGGTGAGGCCCTGCAGGCCTTGTTCAAGCGCTCCTGTCCTTTGGGTCAACATCAATTGGCCGATTGTGATGGGATACTCATTGACATTGCTGAATAAGACCAAACACAAATCTTGAATAATAAAAAACACAAAGACAGCTCATCGGGAGGATCACATGGGCGCTTTATCGCGGGCAATTATGCTCTCAGTTGCATGCACTCTGGGCGTCGCCTCAGCCAAGGCAGATGATGTCGCGGATTTTTATAAGGGCAAGCAAATCACGATGATTTTGAGTGCCGGTGCGGGGGGTGGTTATTCACAATATGGCTTTGCCTTTGCGCCTTTCTTTGCTCAGCATATTCCCGGCAAACCCAATATTGTCGTCCAAAACATGCCCGGCGCAGGCGGCATTCGCGCGTCCATTCATCTCTTCACCAATGCGCCCAAGGATGGCACGGTAATAGGGCTTGTGCATTCGAGTGTTCCCTTCGCGCCTGTCTATGGCATTGAGGCCGCGAAATTTGATCCGCGTCAATTCAACTGGATTGGCAGTATCAATGCCACAACGGCCATTTGCGTGGCTTGGGCCGCTTCGGGCGTGTCCAAATGGCAGGATCTTTTCGACAAAAATTATATTGTCGGAGGCACAGGCGCTGGCTCGCAAATGGAAACCATGCCGGCGATGATCAATAAATTATTCGGTACCAAGATTAAAATCATCTCCGGCTATACGGGTGGGTCGGATGTGTTTTTGGCTATGGAGCGTGGCGAAGTCACCGGGCGTTGTGGCGGGCTTGTGTCCTCCATTCAATCGACACGGCCTGACTGGTTCCCGCAGAAGAAAGTGACTGTTCCCATTCAAGTGTCCATGCAGCGCAATGCAATGTTCCCTGATACCCCTGCAATCATTGAATTTGCCAAGGATGAGCGCACCAAACAGATTTTGCAATTGCTCCTCTCCCCACTTGAAATGGATCGCCCGCTGCTTGCGCCCCCCGGCGTGCCTGCTGAGCGCGTCGCGGCTCTGCGTCAGGCCTTTCATGAGACAATGAATGATCCAGCTTTTTTGGCGGAGGCTAAAAAGCAAAAGCTGGAAACACAGGAAGTCAGCGGCGAGCGTTTGGCGCAATTGATGCGCGATGTGTTCCAATTGCCGCCTGAAGTGATTAAGGCCGCCAATGAGGCGATGAATATGACCGGCGCGCCTGTTGAGAAAGACTGAAGGGAAAGTCAGACACATGTTTGCTAAAATCAACCACGTAGCCATTGTCTCAGAGCGTTATGCCATGCTGGCCAAATTCTATGAGGCCTTGTTTGGCATGAAAATGTCGGGCACAAAAAATCCCGCCCGCGCCATGACCGTTGGTGATGGCTATGTCGGCCTTAACATCAATCCGCGCAAAGCTGGCCGGCCCGCCGCGCTCGATCATTTCGGCATAGAGGTTGGTGATGTTGAAACAGTCTTTGATCGCATGCGAACAAATTATCCGCAGGCAGATTGGGTGCAGCGCCCTTCAACGCGTCCTTTTGCTGGAATATCGGCGCATGATCCTGATGGCAATGTCTTCGATCTGTCGCAAAAGGATATGACCAATCGCCATGCCAGCTATGTTGAAAACCAGGGTGAGCAAAATCCCCGCTGCATCACCCATGTGGCTTTGCGCACCATGCATCCAGATGAAATGGCGCGTTTCTATGCAGATGTATTTGAGCTGACCGCACTCAATGCCAGCCCGGGCGATCCCAATCATTATCTCTCTGATGGCAAAATGTGCCTGATGATCATTCCCTGGAAGATTGCGCTTTATAGCGGCCAGAGCATTTTGCCCACAGGCCTCGATCACATCGGCTTTACCGTTGAAAATATGGCGCAGTTCAAAGAAGATCTGGATGAGATTGTCGGCGTCAATCCGGTGATGAATCCCATTCCTGTG
>OMIJ01000297.1 GCA_900299065.1 Hyphomicrobiales bacterium | reverse complement strand
GGCGGCTTATGTGATCGAACGCCTGGTTGATCTTGCGGCAGATGCTTTGAAACTTGATCCGGCTGAAATTCGTCGGCGCAATATGATTCCGCCCGGCGCTTTTCCTTATCAAACGGCGCTTTCGTTCAAATATGATTGTGGTGAGTTTGAAAAATGCCTCGATCTGGCATTGGAGATGGGTGATTGGACCGGCTTTGAAGCGCGCAGACTTGCCGCGCGCAAACAGGGCAAGCTGCGCGGCATTGGTTTGTCCTATTCGATCGAAAAGGCTGCGAGCCCGGGCATTGAAGGGGCAGAAGTGCGCTTTGATCGCACCGGCTCCTTGACGATCATCTCCGGTGCTGTGACGCATGGTCAGGGCCATGAAACCATGTTCAAGCAAATGGTCGCTGATCGGCTTGGCATTGATCCAAACGAGATCACCTATGCGCAGGGTGATACAGATGTGGTCTTCTTTGGCGAGGGGACGGGTGGCTCGCGTACCTCTGCCCTTGGCGGTTCAGCCATGCATATGGCGATTGAGAAAGTCGTCGAGAAAGGCAAGCTCATCGCCCGGCATTTGATGAAGGTTGATGAGGTAGAATTTGCCGAAGGCGTATTCACCGCGCGCTCTTCCAATGCCAGCATGACGATGAAAGAGATCGCCAAAGCAGCGGCCAAATTTGAAAACCTCCCCGATGGCATGGAGCCCGGTCTGATTGCCAATGCGGTTTATTCCACAAAGACACAAAACTATCCCAATGGCTGTCATGTGGTCGAATTGGAGATTGACGAAGAGACCGGCGTTGTCGAATTCGTGCGCTATAGTGTGGTGGATGATGTGGGTGTTGTGCTCAATCCTCTCTTGCTCAAAGGCCAGATCCATGGCGGCATTGCTCAGGGCATTGGGCAAATGCTGATGGAAGATCTGAAATATGATTCACAATCGGGCGAATTGCTGACGGGCTCTTTTATGGATTATGCCATGCCGCATGCCGATAATATGTGTAATTTCGAGGTCAAGAGTCATCCTGTGCCAACCAGCAGCAATCTGCTGGGCGTGAAGGGCGCTGGCGAAGCGGGCTGTGTTGGAGCTTTGCCAGCCGTTGCCAATGCGCTCGCTGATGCCTTGTCGCATTTGGGTGTAAAGGATGTGCCTATGCCAGCCACACCGCAGGTTTTGTGGCGTGTCATTCAAGAGGCCAAACATTCCACCCACCGCTCCGCGTGAATGCTGATGAGCGCGATGCCTGCGGATAATCTGGATAAGGCATCGGTCAAATCAACGCTTCTGGTTCAGCAGCCAGAGGCTTTAATGCCCTATCTGCGTGCGCTTGAGTTGATTACAACACGCGATGGCCTTCACTTGCGCGTGGCGCGTTGGCAGAGCGCGCCAGAGCCGTGCGGGACAATTGTGATTTGCACTGGTCGTGCGGAATTCATCGAAAAATATTTTGAAACAATTATGGATTTGTTGGCGCGCGGATTGGTTGTGGTGGCCTTTGACTGGCGTGGTCAGGGTCTGTCGGATCATCAATTAGCCAATCAGCGCAAAGGCCATATTGATGATTTCTCGCTCTATGAGCGTGATCTTGATGCCTTGGTCGAACATGTGCTGACGCCTTCCTGTCCCAAGCCCTGGTTCGGGTTGGCTCATTCCATGGGTGGGACAATTTTGATTGAGCAGGCGCGTCAGGGGCGCTCACCTTTTGCGCGTCTTGCGCTGATATCGCCGATGATTGGCATTTATGGGCTTACCTATCCGAGGCTGGCTGGCGCATTATTGGCGCTCTTTGATTATGTCGGATTGGGCGGGGCTTTTCTTCCCGGCGGTGGCGGGGAGACAGCCGCATTAACGCGGCCTTTTCCGGGCAATCGCTTTTCGTCCGATCGACATCGTCATGCAATGAGCGCTTCATATGTGGGCGCTTATGCGCCATTGGGGCTTGGTGATCCTACGATTGGCTGGACGCATGCCGCCTTTCGCCAGATGAAAAGATTTGAAGATGTAAATTATCCGCGCCAGATCCAATTACCTATTTTGATCATTGCGTCGGGTCATGATCGCATTGTTGATACACGCGCCACAGAGCGCTTTGCGCAAAGATTGAAGATTGGCCGTTTGGTGATTGTGCCCGGTGCCGAGCATGAAATTCTGATCGAGCGTGATGAATTGCGTGAATTGTTCTGGGCCGCCTTTGATGCTTTCATCCCCGGTCAGGGCACCCAAAAAACACAGTCTACTAGAGATTGAGAATTGCAAGCGCTTCTTCATGCACTTGCGCATTGCCTGAGGCGATGATGGCGCCGCCCTGTGCAGCAGAGCCGCCTTGCCAATTGGTGATGATGCCGCCGGCCCCTTCTATGATCGGGATCAGCGCCACAATGTCATAGGCATTGAGCCCGCTTTCTATGACAAGATCAATATGCCCTGCCGCTAGCATGCAATAGGCATAGCAATCGCCACCATAGCGCGACAGGCGCACCTGTTGTTCTACGCGCTCGTAAGCTTCGCGTGTGCCTTGCGCCAGAAGGGCGGGATGAGTGGTCATTAATGTTGCTTCCCTGACGCTTGCGCAGGGGCGCGTGCGCAATTTGCGCTGCAAGCTGCGTCCATCAAGCCCGGGTCCGCGCCAATGAGCGCTGGAGCCATCGCCAAAAAAGAATTCGCGTGTGAAGGGCTGATGCATCATCCCGTAGCAGGGATTGCCATTGCGTGTCAGTCCGATCAGCGTGCCCCAAACGGGCATGCCGGAGATGAAGCTTTTTGTGCCATCAATTGGATCGAGCACCCAGACATATTCTGCATCAATGGCATGCGCGCCAAATTCTTCGCCAATTATACCATGGGCCGGAAAGGCCTGCGTGATCAGGCGGCGCATGGCGACTTCGCCAGCGTGATCTGCTTCGGTGACCGGATCGAATATGCCGCCACGCGATTTGTCGTCCGCTTGGATGGAGGAGCGAAAGAAAGGTAATATTGCTTCGCCCGATACTTGCGCGAGTTGTTCAACGAAGCTGGTAAAATCCACCGGTTTCATGCGCAATATCCTCTGCCCCAAGGAGCGAATGATCTATTCTGAGTTCTGGCTAAACCAAGGCGATCCTGATAGCCAGTCCCTGTATATATTAGTCCACATTGAGGCGCCTCGTCATGAGGCTTATGGACTTCTCGCAAGTTATGAAGAAGGGCATCTATGCAGCAAGATGAAGATCAGGCCTCAGGGCTCACTCTTCAGGCCTGGTCAATGATCGGCCTTTTAGTGGCCCTTTATATGGTGAGTCAGTTTGTTCGCAATTCAATCGGTATTTTGGGGCCTGATCTGGCGCGCGAGTTCGATCTTGATGCGGGCGCGCTAAGCCTTTTGTCTTCGATCTTCTTTCTATCCTTTGCTTTGGTGCAAATTCCCCTTGGCATTGCGATTGACGTTTATGGGCCCAAGCTTGCTTTGATTATAACCGGTTGTGTCATGATTTTTGGCATAGGCCTGTTTGCGCTCGCACCCAATTATCATGTGCTGCTTGTGGCACG
>OMIJ01000296.1 GCA_900299065.1 Hyphomicrobiales bacterium | reverse complement strand
TAGTAAACCCACAAATCACTGGTACATAAAAAGGGGGCTGGACAATCGCCTCACAATTGGACAAAGCGGATCAATCTTTTCAAAAGAGTTCAGTGTGGGTTTAAGACCCCAGCTTTGGATTGACTGACACTCTGGCCATCTGGGCCCTTCACAATTGGTAGATATAAGCTGCCGAAATGCCATGCTCGGCTGATAATTGCGCAACGGGGGTTCCCTTCTTGCGTTCCGTGACGAGCATTTTGCGAAAGGCCATCAATTCCTTGCCGGATCGGCGGATACGTTTGCCCGGTTTGGCTTTGGCCGAGGCCTGCTCGTTGAATTTGGGCGGTCGGCCGCGCCGTGCGGGCTGGGCATTGGCAATGAGCTTTTCGGCTGTAACAATGATTTTGCGCAAATAGGCAATTTCAGAAGTTGTAATAGGCATAGTATTCCTCAGTAATCCTCTGATCATTCTAATCCTCAGAGCAAGGAAGGCTCGAACAGGAGAAGTGAGACAGAAGGGGTGAAACCAATTTCAAAAATAAGACTTAATCATTAACAGAGTTAGAATTTAAAGCTGATCGACAAACATTGAATAACTGCAGGCAATAGACAAAGACGTTTGATATTGGACAGAGAGTCACAACCATTAAACAGGCTAATTATACCCTATTTTGTGATCCTGTCCATGCAGTTCGTGTCACGCGAGAGGACGTCTGTGCCGTCCTCTCTTGCGCCAAGGCTTCATAGAAGTCGTTCAGATAAATCTTTGAGGTCCGTCTGGGTCTTCAAAAAGATGTAACAAATTTCAGGCGGAAAATGGCGCGCTCATAATTATCGAGATCTCTGCTCAAACTGGGAGTGGCCTGGGCCTTGCCAGAGATTTGCGGCAGATAGACGGCATTGAGCGCGCTGGTTTCATTCATTTTCCAGAACAGTGTCGGTCCAAAGAAAAAGGCATGGCCCTGTGCTGATTTGAAAAAATAATCGCCATAGCTATTTTGATATTTTGCCTCTGCACCCAGCATAAATGAGGGGGTGATCGCATAGGTCAAAGCAGTTGAGACATTGCTAGTAGAGCTACGCACCATTTGTCCTGCACTGCCGATCACGTCCTGGGCGCCCTGTGCATAGTTGAGATTGAGAGCCCAGAATAATTTTTCCGGCACGAGCGCCGCATCAATGAATAATTTGGACTCGGCGCCAAAGGATTGAGCCTGTCCACCACTTAAGCCATCAATCCGGCCCCAGCGAGGCTCGATTGAAAATGTGACGCCAAAAGGATTGCGGGCAGAGCGCTCCAGAACTTTGTAGGTGAGTTCCGTTGAGAGGCCATCGAATTGATAGCTGACGCGATTGTCTGGCTGAACCGTTACATTTTTGAGATTGTGATAGGCGCCAAAGACAGAAACGGCTAGAGCAAGATTATCGGTGAGCGTGCGGCTATATTCGAGTTTTTGGGTGATAACGCGATAAGTGCCATCGCGTTTGCCAAAGCGCCCGTCATTCTCAAGCGCCAGACCCGAATCCCCCGGCTTGCCAATATCGCTGGGTGAGGTGAAGCCAAAAATATCATCGCCGGGAACTTCCGGGCTAGATTCTTCAACCGGTGGCAGCGCTTTCCCCTTGGCAGTTTTAAGATCTGCGGCGAGGCTTGGGCTGGCGCATGCGAGCACAGTGCAGAGGGCAAAAGGAAGCGATTTGGAGCCCCCAATTCCTTGAGTCCAACTATGAGATTTGGAATTAGTTACAAAAATCCCTGCGCCTATCATGATTGCCCCCAACTATTTTGGGTTTTCTCACGTATATTCATGGTTTCGTCAATAGTTCAGGCCAAAACTCGCGAATAGGGCATGATCTGCCCGTGTCGGTGACATAGGGTTAAACATTTGCAGTATCAATTTAACCTGATCCAGCGTATCGGTGGGATGAAGTGTTGCCGGGATATTTGAAGGGAGGTGTCGGAATGTCCACAAATAAAGATATTCTGGACTTGAGCTCATCACATCCCCATGACGAGTTGGAGGCTCGTGAGGGCGTGGATAAGCGGCTGTTTGATGCCGATCTCGTCGATCCGCCCGATGATGGCGACACGCTGGTTGAGCCCGACGTCCCTGATACAGAACCTGAGCCCGTTGGTGCGCCCATTGGCCGCGCCAAAATGTCGAAGAAGCGACCCTCAGCGATTTCAGGACGCAAGTTCAAAAAGCGCGAGCTCGTCAAAATCGATGATATCCGCCCCAGTCTTGCCGAGCGCATCAGGGCTGATTATCCCGATTTGCCCAAGGATGCGAAGATCAGCCGCAATGAGCTGGCGCGCTATCGGATGATTTATGTCGAGGAATTGCTCCAGAAAGAACATGGCGAATTCACTGAACTTGATCGTCAGGTGGTTGAGAGTATTGCCAGGCAGGATACGATTGCTGAAAACAGCGAGGATGAATTCGAAGAGCATCGCACATTAGGTGAGAAGCTGTCGGATCAATTGGCGAGTTTTGGCGGCAGCTGGTCTTTTCTGATTTCCTTTGGCGCTCTTTTGCTGATCTGGATGGGGTTTAATATCATTCAGGGTGAGACGGCTGCCTTTGATCCTTATCCTTTCATTCTGCTCAATCTCTTGCTCTCCTGCATTGCGGCCATTCAAGCGCCCATCATTATGATGAGTCAAAAGCGGCAAGAGGCCAAGGATCGTCTGCGCTCTTTGAATGATTATCGCGTCAATCTGAAAGCTGAACTTGAAATTCAGCATTTGCATGAAAAGATGGATTATCTGATTTCCAAGCAATGGCAGAGACTGGCAGAAATTCAGCACATGCAGTTGGAAATCATGCAGGAAGAGCGCATGCGCGCCCGTCCGCCCAAGCCCCGTTCCGCGCCACTCAATCAAGCTGCTGTTGATGATTGAAGATGCGTATTTTCAGAGTTGGAGTTACTTTTGTCAGTGCTTGGTGATGAGGCCGCACTTCTCGATACTCTGTTTGCCATAACACAGGCAGCAGGCGAGCAGGCTTTGCCCTATTTCAAAAAGGGTAGTCAAACTGATGCGAAAATCGATCTGAAAGAAGGCGGTTCACCTGTCACTCAGGCCGATCTTCTTGTCGATGGGTTTTTGCGCCAGCATCTTGTCGCGGCGCTGCCGCAGGCAGGCTGGTTGTCAGAAGAAAGCCTTGATCATCCCGAGCGCTTGACGCGCCGCTTCACCTTTATTGTTGACCCCATTGATGGCACCAAGGCCTTTATCAAAGGCGATCCGCGTTGGGCTGTTTCTGTTGCCTTGGTGGAGGAGGGCAGGCCGCATCTTGCCGTTTTGCATTTACCCGCTCTGGGGCAGACATTTACTGCCCGGCGCGGCTTTGGTGCTCAGCTTCATACACCTGCCCAATCCCCTAGTGGCGTGCGTGTATCGACACAGGCCATGCTGCAGGGCTCTAAAATTGCAGGTCCCAAGCGTCTTTTGGAGCAATTAAGCCAGAATGGGCTCGACTTTGCCGCTGCTCCCAGCGTCCCGTCTCTGGCCTATCGCTTGGCTTTGGTCGCAAATGGTGCACTTGATCTGGCTCTGGCGTCTCAAAATGCCCATGATTGGGATATTGCCGCCTCTCATCTGATCCTGTCCGAGGCGGGAGGCCGTTTGGTGGGCCCAGAAGGGCACGAACCGGTCTATAATACTGAAATTCCTCGCCATGGGATTTTGATGGCGGCTCCGAATGATCTGGTGGACCCGCTTCGTCAGCTCTTGTTGCAAAGCAGCAAAAATGGCAAATAGAGTGCCAGACACCGGGCCTTGGTCCGGTTGGTGAAGCCTTTCAAATCCGGGAAATGAGATGAGCGAACAGCACGATCAGGCGCGCCCTTCGACGCAATTATTGCATTTGGTGTTTGGCGGCGAGCTGGAAGCGCTGGATGGCACAACATTCAAAGATCCCGGCAAGCTCGATATTGTCGGTATTTTCCCTAATTATGCCAGTGCTCGGGCTGCCTGGCAGGCAAAAGCGCAAGCGACTGTCGATAATGCCAGCATGCGTTATTTTGTTGTTCACCTTCATAGGTTCATGGATCCATCCTGAAGCATTGAATTGCCTGTCAGGATCAGGATAGCCTCTGGCATGTTCAAGAAGATCGGTCGATCGCCATTGGCTCAGAGCCTGCTTGCCGGATTGGCAATCGTTTATCTGAGACTGGTTCATGCCACTTCGCGGTTCTCTCGGGAGCCAGCGGATTTTGATGCGCGCATCGGGCCTGATCTGCCTGTCATTGGTGCCATGTGGCATGGTCAGCATTTGATGATCCATTATGCCTGGCCGAAAGTTGCAAAAGTGGCTGCGCTGATTTCTCGCCATGGTGATGGCGAGATCAATGCCAAAGTGCTTGAGCGTTTGGGTGTTGTGCCCATAAGAGGCTCAGGCGGCTCGCCTGATAAAATGCACAAACGGGGTGGCATGTTGGCTTTGCGTGAAATGCTGCGCGCTTTGGCCAATGGTACGACAATGGTGCTGACAGCCGATGTGCCAAAGGTCTCGCGCATTGCGGGCATGGGCATTGTTGTGCTCGCGCAAAAATCCGGGCGCCCGATTTATCCGCTTGCTGTTGTGACGAGCCGACGCATTGATCTCAACAGCTGGGATCATGCCAGTATTGGGCTGCCCTTCAGCAAAGGGGCGATAGTGATTGGTGATCCGATCCATGTTGCGGCAGATGCTAGTGCAGAGCAAATGGAAATTGCGCGGCAATTGGTTGAAGCGGGATTAAACGAAGTGCATCGTCGCGCTTATGCGCAAGTGGGGAGCACTGATCCTGGTGCGCCGTTAGCCGATTCAAAAGAGCGCAGCAAAGGGTCTTTGCCATGAAGCAAGAGCCTTTGTTTCTGGCCTATCGTGGACTGACCCGCATTCTCTCGCCCTTTGCCTCTTTGATTTTGGCATTGCGGCGCCAACGCGGCAAGGAAGATGCAGCGCGATGGCATGAGCGACTTGGCTTGGCAAGCCGGGCGCGTGAGCCGGGACCCTTAGCCTGGTTGCATGGGGCGAGTGTGGGCGAGAGTCTCGCACTCATGCCATTGGTAGAGCGCCTGGTTGAGCGGGGCTTTCAAGTCCTAATGACAACGGGCACGGTGACCTCTGCCAATCTACTGGCAGCACGCCTGCCAGCGGGATCTTTTCATCAATATATGCCGCTTGATCTGCCCATATGCTTACAGCGTTTTCTTGATCATTGGCAGCCATCGATTGCTTTGGTTGCAGAATCGGAAATCTGGCCGAATATGTTTTTTGAAACACAGAAAAGCCAGATTCCACTCATCCTCGTTAATGCGCGTATGTCCGAGCGCTCTTTTCAGCGCTGGCAAAAGTTTCCTAATGTGATTGGTGCACTTTTGGCGCGGCTGGATATGTGCCTTGCCCAATCACAAGATGATGCAGATCGCTTGCACTTATTGGGTGCGTCATATGTGAAATTTGCGGGCAATCTCAAATATGATGTTGCGCCTTTGCCGGTTGATGGAATGAAGCTTGCTGACCTCACAGCACAGATTGGCTCGCGCCCCGTTTGGGTTGCGGCTTCTACTCATGCAGGTGAAGAAGAGATTGTGGCACAGGTTCATCTTGCCTTGAGTCGCAAATTTCCTCTGGTGACAATTGTCGTGCCGCGTCATCCACGCCGTGGCAAGCTGATTGCTGAACAGGCGCATGCGCTAGGTGTAAAAGCAGCGCTGCGCTCACAAGGCGCTGGCATTGAGGGGCCCAGCGCCTTTTATATTGCCGATACGATTGGTGAATTGGGTTTGTTTTATCGACTGGCCAGTCTCGCCTTTCTTGGTAAGTCTCTTACTTCGCATGGCGGACAAAATCCTATTGAGCCTGCAAAATTGGGCTGTGCAATTTTGCATGGACCTTTTGTGCAGAATTTTGCCGATGTCTATCGCCAGCTTGATGAGGCGCAAGGCGCTCTGTGTGTCGAGAGTGCCGAGGATCTGATCAAAGTACTCAGCATGATGTTTGATGATTCAGCACGATTGCGTGAAATTAGTCGCACGGCTAGCGAGGTCGTCGGGCAATTTGGCGGGGCGAGCGATCAGATCATGCGCAATCTGGAACCATTCTTTCAGCAGATAATCGGGGAGCCAGGCTGATGCGCGCGCCGCGCTTATGGTGGCAGGAGAGGCCTGCTCTTTTTGCGCAAATCCTCTCGCCTTTAGCGCATATGTGGGGATTTGCTGCGGGCCTTCGCATGCAGCGCATGGGGATGAAGACACAAATTCCAGTCATCTGCATTGGCAATTTTGTTGTGGGCGGAGCAGGCAAGACACCTCTGGCGCTGGCGATTATGCAAGTGCTGCAAGCCAAAGGTGAGTATGGCATGTTTCTCACTCGTGGCTATGGCGGCGCTAGGATTGGGCCAATTCCTGTGCAAGTGGATCTGGTGCATCATCAAGCAGGTGATGTTGGCGATGAGGCGCTCTTGCTGGCGCGTCAGGCTCCCACATTAGCCGGGATTGATCGTGTGGCTGGCGTTAAATTGGCGGAATCTTTGGGCGCCAGCCTTGTGGTGATGGATGATGGATTTCAAAATCCATCTCTCAAAAAATCAGTATCCATTCTGGCTGTGGATGCCGAAACCGGCATTGGCAATGGCCTGTGTGTGCCTGCCGGTCCGCTGCGCGCGCCATTGAGTGTGCAAAGATCTTTCGTTGATGCGCTTATGCTGATTGGCGAGGGGGAGGCAGGAGAGCGTCTTATTGCGCTTTTGCCAGATGTTCCGGTCTTTCGTGCGCATGTTCAAGCTGATCCTGTGCAAGCAGAGCAATTCAAAAATCAAAAGGTCGTGGCCTTTGCCGGCATTGGGCGGCCTGAGAAATTCTTCGCCACGCTCAGGCAATGTGGAGCTGATGTGGTGGCAGAACATTCCTTTGCGGATCATCATCCCTTTAGCTTGCAAGAGATTGCATCTCTTAAAGAGAGCGCCAAAGCGAAGGGAGCTTTGTTGGTGACCACGCAAAAGGATCTGGTGCGTTGCTCAGATCCGTCCGGCATTCACGCTTTGATGATTAGGCATGTTTGGGATGAGCCCGAACTCTTCACGCAATGGCTGATCAAGCGTGTAAGCGATTGGCGCGCAAAACAGGATTGAGAATTTACTTTTTCAGCTTTGCGCCTATGCGGGTGAGTTTTTCCTGCGGGGTCGCATAGGCCTCTTGTAGATCCACACTCCAATAGCGCAATTCATCAAGCGCAATGGATTTGCCCGTCACGCCGCAGCGCACGAATGAGCCGGGGCGCAGAATTCTGAAATCGCCATCCAGATATTGAATGTGCGCTTCATTGGTTTCAAGAGGCGGGCGTTCGGCGCGGTTCATGATTCTATCAAATCTCTCAGAGGCATTCTTTATAGCAGACCCGCGCCGGGGACTAAAAGGGGAAAGATCAGCGATTTTCAGGGATGAATTTGAGTGACAGGCCATTCATGCAATAGCGCTGGCCGGTGGGGGCTGGTCCATCGTCGAAGACATGGCCCAAATGTCCACCGCATTGGCTGCAATGAATTTCCGTACGAATCATCTGATATTTGGTGTCCAGCGAGGAGCCCACGGCCCCGGTCAGGGGGTCAAAGAAGCTGGGCCAGCCGCAGCCGCTTTCAAATTTCGTTTTTGCGTCAAACAAAGGATGGTCACAAGCAGCGCAGATATAAGTGCCGCTGCGATTCTCGAAATTGAGCTCGGACGAGCCGGGCCGCTCGGTCCCCTGTTGCCGCAAAATATGAAATTGCTCCGGGCTCAGCTCTTTGCGCCAATCCTGCTCGGATTTTGTAATCGGGAAGGAAGGATTTTTCTGCATCGTTATCTAAGCCTGATGTGAAGTTTGCATTAGTCTAGCGGAGGTCAGCTTTGCTGGGAAGATCAGGCCTATTTAGAAAAGATTTGCCTGTTCGCCCTTGGGTTTACGTCGCGGCGTTTTGGCTTTGGCAGCGCGTGCGGGATCTTCACTGCCTGGATTTGTGCTGTCTGGATTTGCGCTCGTTACCTTGGCCTGCCCATCGGCAAATTCCAAGGTCAGATTGAGGCCGGGGCCAATCATGGCTGCGCTATGAATGGTTGCGCCCTGTTCATCGCGCACAAGCGCAAAGCCGCGCGCCAGCACATTGCGATAGCTTAAGCTGGTGAGCAGTTGGCCCAAAGAGGCAAGGCGTGTGCCCCGCTGCTGGCTTTGTTGTGTGAAGGCGCGGTTGAGGCGTTGGGCCATGAGAGAGAGCTTGTCGCGATCTGCTCTATGCGCCTGACGGGCGAGACTGACGCGGTTCATCATCGCGGAGGCGAGGCGCGTTTTTAATCCATCCAGATTTTGGCGACGGCTTTGATTGCTCATGGTCAAAGCATGCGGCAGGCGTCGGGAAAAATCAGAGAGCCTCTGTTCAGCGCGTGCCATGCGCGCTTGCGGTGATTGGCTCAGCAGACGGCGTGCGAGACGCTCAAGCCCGATCTGACGAGAATTCACTAGGGATGCGATGAGCGAGGTAAGCTTGTCGGAGCTGCGATCCAGTCTCTGGCGCGGAATGGCAATGAGATCTTCCCCTGTCGGCAGATGGCGCGCGAGATTGCGCCAATCCTTGGCGCGATTTTCAATCAGCCTTTTGCTCGCAGCACTCAGGCGACGGGCGAGATCCTGGCTTTGTGTGAGAAGATCACTGCGCACAGGCACGCACATTTCTGCGGCGGCTGTAGGTGTGGGTGCGCGCAAATCTGCGGCATGGTCGATCAGGGTCCAGTCTGTCTCATGGCCAACGGCTGAGACGAGAGGAATGAAGCTTTGCGCGGCAGCGCGGACAACGATTTCTTCATTAAAGCCCCAGAGATCCTCGAGCGAGCCGCCACCGCGCGCCACAATGATCACATCGGGCCGTGGCAGAGGCCCGTCAGGGGGCAGGGCATTCAGGCCATTGATCGCATCGGCTACTTCCTGGGCGCTGGTCTCGCCCTGCACACGCACGGGCCAGAGCAGAACGCGAACGGGGAAGCGATCTTCAAGACGATGCAATATGTCTCTGATGACGGCGCCAGTGGGGGATGTGACCACACCAATCACTTGCGGCAGAAAGGGCAGCAATTGCTTGCGGTCCTCATCAAACAGGCCTTCGGCTGCCAGTTTGCGCCGCCGCTCCTCGAGCAGGGCCATGAGCGCGCCAATGCCCGCAGGCTCGATCATATCGATGACGATTTGATAAGAGGATTTGCCAGGATAAGTGGTGATCTTGCCGGTGGCGATCACCTCCATTCCCTCTTCAGGCTTGACGCGCAAACGGCCAAACACGCCTTTCCACATCACGGCATCAATTTTGGCGGATTGATCCTTGAGTGCGAAATAGACATGGCCGGAAGAATGCGGGCCGCGATAGCCAGAGACCTCACCACGCACACGCACAAAGCCAAAGCGATCCTCAACCGTGCGTTTGAGCGCGGTCGAGAGTTCTGAAACGCTGATTTCAGCGGCATTTGAGGGCGGTGTTTTCTCGTCCATACGTGCACTCTGGCGGATTCGGGCGATTTGCAAAAGTTGTTCAGTCTTACCTGAGCTGTTCAGTCTTGCCTGATATTTTCAGTCTTGCCTGATATGTTCAATCTTACCAATCACCCAGACAGGCTTGCGCCAATGTCAGCGCAGCAATGGCTGCGGTATCCGCGCGCAAAATGCGCGGGCCCAGTGACATAGTGACATAATGGGGCAGGGATTTCATAAGCCGGCGCTCGCTTTCATCAAAGCCGCCTTCGGGGCCAATTAGCACGGCCCATTTGGTGAGGCCGCTCGCCTTTGCCTGTTTGAGGCAGGCAATGGGATCTTTCACTGGGGTGTCTTCATCGCAAAAGATCATCAGGCGATCATCTGGCCATGAGTTGATGAGCTGATCCAGCCTTACGGGCTCGCCAATACTGGGCAGAGTGAGAATGCCGCATTGTTCGGCAGCTTCGATGGCATTGGCGCGCATGCGCTCCAGATTGACCCGCGCAGCCTGTGTTCGCCTGGTCATAACAGGAACAAGATGGCTGGCTCCCATTTCAGTCGCCTTTTGCATCATATAATCTAGGCGGGCATGTTTGAGCGGGGCGAAGAGATAATGGAGATCGGGGCCCTTTGTCTGGTGACGGATTTGCGCTTGAAGGATGAGCCTTGTTGATTTTTTTGATCCGCCCGAGATCAGGGCCAGCCATTCGCCATCAATGCCATTGAAGATTTTGACGCCATCCTGATCACCCAAACGCATCACATTGATCAGATAATTGGTCTGATCCTTATCCAGATGCAATTCAGCTCCCCGACTCAGGCTGGCGTCCACGTAAAGGCGGGGCGCTTTTTGGAGAGGATCAGAGGAAAGGGCAAGGTCAGACAAGGCAGGCTCCACTTGGCTGCTATTTAACTGATCCGGGTAAGGGTTGAAATCCCGCGGAATATTTCTCGTCAGGGTTGCTGCCGCCAAGTCCTAAATGTTACAAGTTCTACCCGTTAAAGGCCAAATCTGTTAATTGTGCCAGATCTGTTAAGAGGTGATTGGCAGATTATTAGCCCTAGGAGAGCATGTCATGCGTTTGGCTTTGAGCACATTGCGCCATAACACCGCAAAAGCCCCAGCTTTGGGCGTTTTGCTGGGTCTGGGCCTTGCCGCTATGGCCAGCCTGCCGGCTATGGCGCAGGGCGTGACGGATTGCGCCAGTGATGTGCAGCAATTGCAGACCAAGCGCCAATCACCCATTGATAAGCTCAATGCCCTGAATAAGGCTGGCAAGGGTAAGCTTGACCCTATTGCCGCCTGTCCTTTGTTTCGGAGCTTGGTGACCAGCGAGACGGCCTTGCTCGATTATATGGTCAAGAATCAGGCTTGGTGTGTTGTCCCGGAGGATGCGATCACCAATGTGCGCGCCAGCCGTGACAAGACCAAAACCATTGCTGCACAGGCCTGCAAAGTCGCCGCTGAGGCGATGAAGGCGCAAAAAGAAGGGCAGGCTGGCATGGGCATGGGCGGGGCCCCGCAGCAACCGCGCCTGCCTACCGGCCCGCTGTGAGTCTAGATGGGGCCTCAATCGGATCAGCCCTCGTCCAATGTTACTAATGTTCCATTGAGCCTGCCAGATTCCGAGGCGGGCGGCTTGTTTTGGCGGTTTCTTCCTGCCTCCTGGCTGCCCTTTGTTGAATTGGCACGACTAGATCGGCCGATTGGCTGGTGGCTTTTATTGCTGCCCTGCTGGTGGTCGGATGCTCTGGCGGGAATGGCACAATCGCGCGGGCCCGATCTTTGGCATGATGCGCTGTTTCTTGTGGGCGCAATTGCCATGCGCGGGGCGGGATCGACTTTCAATGATCTGATCGATCGCAAAGTGGATGCTTTTGTTGAACGCACGCGTCTGCGTCCCTTGCCCTCAGGCCGTGTGAGTGTGCGCGGTGCAGTGCTCTTTTTGCTGGCGCAATGTCTGATCGGGGCTCTGGTCCTGTTCAGCCTGAATGATTTTGCGATCAAGCTTGGTCTTGCCTCGCTGATCCTGGTGGCGATCTATCCTTTCATGAAGCGCATTACTCATTGGCCGCAATTTGTGTTGGGGCTTGCTTTTGCCTGGGGTGGATTAATGGGCTGGGCGGCCTCCAAGGGGGAATTGGCGGCACCTGCTTATTTGATCTATGCGAGCGCGATTTTGTGGACGATTGGCTATGATACCATTTATGCGCTGCAAGATGCCCAGGATGATGCCATGGCTGGCATTCTCTCAACGGCGCGTTTGTTTGGCAGTAATGTGCGCTTGGGCGTGAGCTTGTTTTATCTGGGCGCTATGCTTTGCGCTGCAGGCGCGATTTTATTGGTGCAGGGCCGTCTTGGTTCCATGCTGGGCCTGTTTGGCTTTGCCTGGCATTTGGTGTGGCAGAGTCGACAATTGCATCCCTCAATCACGTCGCAAATGGCTTTGCGTCTCTTCCGCTCCAATCGCGATGCGGGCCTGATTCTGTTTGCCGGATTGGCGCTGGATAATTGGATCGTGCATTTGATCATCGGATGAGCGGGGCGTCGGCGCATTTCGATCTGTCTGATTACTCATAGCAAATGATCTCACATTCACCAGTAAAACTGTCGCACTCGCTGACAGATTTGCCTGAGCGGCGGCTCTTCAAAAATCTTGGACGACGACGCTTGAGACTTGAGCCATGACGTCTTGCATAGACATTATTCTGCTGCGTGCTGAATTCAATCGTCTGCGTGAGAGGTTGCAGACTGCCATTATGGTCTTCAACCAATTTGGGGCGTGCGAAATAATCAGACCAATAGGTCCAGTCCTCCAAAGCTTCGGGAGAAGCACTCACCACCAGTTCAATATCAAGCTCGCGATCACTATGGGCGAGGCGCACTTTATAGGTGGGGTCTTGATCGGCTTCAGCAGTCAAACTCAATGCAACACCCAGATAGGCCGAGGCAGGCACGCCCACGCGCATGGCAATGCCTTGCACATGGCGCTCAATCGTCACGCCTGACGGGCTCATGAGAATGCGTCGCTTGCCACCTTCAGCACGAACATCGCGCGCCATTTTGACTTTAATGTTCGCGCTGGTCGTAAACCTGCTATCCTGCATCATATCCATTTTGCCCCCACGATCAGATCGCAGTTTGTTTGATCTTCGGGACCAGAATTGCTTAAAGAGCGGCGGAAATTTGCTAAAAGACGTGGTGAAGGATGTTTGAAACGGCCCCAAAAGCCAATGTTTCGAACTCCTTGGTGTGTAAAGGATAGGCTGGATGATTCAAATTTTAGACAATCCCTCACTCAAGGCTGCCGCTCTTTATATTGGCTTGCTGACCTTGTTGGGTCTGGTTCTGGCGCTCAATGTGGTGCGCCAGCGCTATAAAGCCAGAGTTTCAATGGGCACGGGCGGCAATGAGGAGCTCGAATTAGCTATTCGCGCGCATGGCAATTTTGTTGAATATGTCCCCTTCGGTCTGGCGCTGCTGATTGCGCTGGCTTTGCTGGGCGCGTCACAGCGCAATGTAGATGCACTTGGCGCAAGCCTGTTTGTTGGTCGCATTTTCCATGCTCTGGGTCTGATCGGTCTGATGAAGGTTTCGCTTGGCCGTGGTCTTGGCATGTTGCTGACATGGGGCAGTTTGATCTTTGGTTCTATAGCTGTGATTGTTGCGGCGCTGGCTTAAGATTCATCTCATGTTTCGCGCTTCCATCCTCACCTTATATCCTGACATGTTCCCCGGTCCTTTGGGGCAATCTCTCTCAGGCGATGCCTTGTCGCGTGCGCTCTGGTCGCTGGAGATTAAAAATATCCGTGATCATGGATTGGGGCGTCATCGCGCTGTTGATGATACGCCTGCAGGTGGGGGCGCAGGCATGGTGCTGCGGGCTGATGTTTTGGCCGCAGCGCTTGATGAGATAGCCAAGCCAGATGATCCGCGCCCGCGTCTGTTGATGAGTCCGCGCGGACGCCCTTTAACACAAGCGCGGGTGCGTGATTTATCGCAAGGACCCGGTGTCATTCTGATCTGCGGGCGCTTTGAGGGTGTTGATGAGCGCGTGATTGAACATCGCCAACTAGAAGAAGTCTCGATTGGGGATTATATTCTTTCAGGCGGCGAAATCGCTTCAATGGTTTTGATTGATGCCTGTGTGCGTCTCCTGCCGGGCGTGATGGGGGCCTCGCAATCGGGGCAGGAGGAGAGCTTTGAAAATGGTCTGCTCGAATATCCTCATTACACACGCCCTCGTGAATGGGAGGGCTTGTCCATTCCCCCGGTTCTGCTCTCTGGTGATCATGCAAAGATTGATCGCTGGCGCCATGAGGAATCAATGAAGCTGACGCGCGCCAGACGCCCCGATCTGCTGGGTCAGGATTAAGCGAGCGGGCTAGTTTTTCTGCTGAGGGACAGGTTTTGTATCAGCGTCAGTATGCCCAGCGTCAGACCTGAGAGAAAGACCCACCAGGCAGGCCGAATCTCATAAGAAAAATCAAGATTGGCAATCAATACGCGCATGGGATCAACGCCGGTCGAGATGCGATAAAAGATCACTTCGATCAGCGCAGTCATCACACCGCAGAGGATTGCCAAGGCCAGCCATTTGAGTGGTGATGACGGATTGGGGCGCTGGCGCAACAAGCGAAAGCCAACAAACAGAAGAAGCAGACCAGAAATGAGGCTCGCTTCAAAGGCATTGAGCCGAATGACCAGAAACACATGCAGCAGACTGAGCGCCGCCGCAGGATAGGTCCACAGGTGCAGCCTGTTCCATTGTAAGGCGCCTAGTCTGCCAATCCAGTAAGAATTGGATGTCACGCCAAGAGCAATGAGAATGAGCGTCGCGATCAAACCAAGGATGAGATAAAGACGGAGTAACACATCATATAAAATGGTCAGCAGTCCAAATTCACGATCAATCACATATAAAACGACATGAATGATCGTATAGGCGAGTGCGGTCAGGCCCAGCATGCGGCGGATGAGAATTAGCTTGTTCCAGCGCGAAGCATAGCGCAGCGGTGTGATGAGCAGGGACAGTGCAATAAAGCGAACGGCCCAATCGCCCGTTTCACGGATGAGGGCTGTCAGGGGTTTGGCGCTCCATAAGGCCGCCTTCCATTCATAGGCCATCCAGAGGATGGGCGCGATGCAGAGGAGAAAGGTGACGAGCTTGAGCCAGGACAGGCGACCGGCGCGATCTGTCCAGGGCAGGAGGTCTGTTGAAAAGAAGGAATGAGAAGATGTGGCGCGGTTCATGGGTCATCTTAACTCAGAGCCGCGCCTAGTGAAAATCAGAAATCATTTTTGGGCTGATCGTCACCAGCCTCTTGTGTGTACCATTGCGGGTTCATGCGCGTTGTCATGCCCTCTTGTGCCAGAGTGGCTTCAAATTCCTTGCGCAGATAGGGGTCTTCCTCATTATAAGGAATGGCATCGCCGCCCTGTTTAATGTCTATCGCGCCGCGATCGGTGATGGCCTCTCCCGGCACGCCGGGTTTGCGCGAGCGTGAATTATTAGGCCCGAACCAGGCAGACAAACGCAAGGGATCCTTGCTGACTCCAAAGTGCTGATGAAACCAATCGCCTGACATGGGCGCAGCTGTGACCATGCCACCAAATTCATAATCCTGCCGTTTGACAAATTCTCCTTTGCCATTTTCCCAGGGGCGCATGCCCAAAGTCTCGGGCCATGTGTATGTATAGCCCTTGCCTTTAAGGCAGATCAGCACAGCAGCCGAGGCATGTTTATGCGCTTTGGAATAGCGGCCGGTTTCATGTTGACCAACCCAGAGATAAAACCGATTGCCTGCCATATGGGGCTCGATACGGCGATAGCCGGGCGAGCGGCGATTATCGAGAGGCAATTCTGTCGTGATCACATCAGGCACGAAATTGGTGCGCCGCATGGCGAGTCCTCGCACCGGATCGGGGGCAAGATCATCCTGCGGTTTGAAATAATCTTCATCGCCTGAATAACGCTCGGAGAAATTGAACGGGCAATCGAAGACAAAGCGCGGATTGTCGACGAGGTTCATAATATTGGGCGCCGATGTGCCGCACAGCATGATGGCAGGCTGATTGGTGGCATTGACGAAGCGATGAAAGGCATTCAGCGGAATGGAAAAGAGGGAACCGCGCTGCCATTCAAAAGTTTGCTTCTTTGTTTGACCCTCCTGCCAGACTTCGGTTGAACCGCGCCCTTCAAGGATCAGCACGATTTTTTCATACATATGGCGCTCGACATTGAGCGCGCCGCCAGCGGGAATTTCCGCCACATAAGAGCCCCACAAACCCTCTGTACCATAAAGCTGGATATAGGAACCTTTGCCGCCCAGACGTTTCCAGGGCTTCATGGGCAGGGCTTGCGCTTGCTTCACGCCAATGTCGCGATAGATTGGAATGCCCTCGGCCTCCATGAAACTATCATAGGGCATGGAGGGGCGACCGAATTTGCCATAGCCCGCATTTTCTCCGGCCTTGGGTTCGTGCCAATGGGTTTTCTGTCCTGCATCGTGCGGCATAATCTATCCTGATCTGAGTGTTTATTGTCTCGTTCTAGCGCAAAGCTGAGTTGAGGCAAACCTGAATTGAGGCAATTCTAGTTTGAGCGATCAGCCGCCCTCTTTATTTTCACCTTGCAACTTTTTCATATATTCGAGCAGATCGGGCGGGGATTTCGACAGACGATCGATCATGCTCAGGACGGCCTGGCCATCAATCGGGCTAATGTCGATTTTAAGTTTCTTTGCATCCTCGATATAATCAGGATCGGCATTCACATCCATAAAGGCTTTTTGCAATGCCTTGGCGCGATCTTCAGGAATGCCGGGGGGTGCAACAAAGGGGCGCGACAAAGTATAGGGCATTTCGGCAATTTCGATCAGCGCTCTGGAGCGATCATCCCTAGCCAATTCGCGTGCAGTTGGCACATCAGGAAAAGCTGGATGGCGGGTAATGCGGGCAAATTGCATGAGCACATGCATATTGCTGTCCTTGTTCATCCATTCAGACTTTGAGGAATTGACCGCTGACATGCCCACAAGGCGGCCATCAATCTCTTTGCGATCAGCGGCGAGAAACAAAGCGCCGCTGTCGGGATAGCCGGTGATGATTTGCAGATTAATGCCCAGTGCATCGCGCAGCAAAATGGCAATGTCATTGCCGGTAGCGCCTTCCGCCGTGCCACCCAGAATGAGTTTAGGTCCGCCAGGCTTGCGTGCATCTTCAAAGGTTTTCACATTGGCATCTTTGCGCACAAATAACAGATAGGCATCATCGCCATAACTGGAAGGTGAGCCCAGCCAGGTGAATTTGCGCGCATCAAATTGCACATTCGCATTGCCGCCTAGAATGCTCATCAAGGGCATGTCACGCGAAAATGTGGCGATCTGTGTGCCGTCCTTGGGAGCGTTGGAATAAATGAAATTGGCAGCGCGCAGCGAGCCGGCACCCGGCATATTTTGCACGATGACATTGGGTGTGCCGGGAATATGTTTGCCAAGATGTTTGGCCAGCAAGCGCGCATAGACATCATAACCACCGCCCGTGCCATAGCCAACGATGAGGGTGAGTTGCTTACCCTTGTAAAAGTCCGACACTGCATCTGCCTGTGCAGGTGCG
>OMIJ01000295.1 GCA_900299065.1 Hyphomicrobiales bacterium | reverse complement strand
GTGAATATGCGCTCGCCTTGAGCATATTCAACAATCACGCCGTCATCAGCGCAGCTCAAGGCGCGCCATCAGCGTGGATTCCGATGAATCCTGCATTGGGCACTTTATCAGTTGCCTCGGTAACAAAAGGTGCGCCGCATGAAAATGCTGGCAAGCTCTTGTTGGATTTTCTTGTCTCCGAAGAGGGACAGAAAATGTTCCGCGATGCCGATTATATGCCGGTTGATCCCAATATTCCCCCGCGCGATCCCAGCCTGCGGCCTGATGGCGAAAAATTCCGCGCCATTTATCTGACGCCGGAAACACTTGAGAGCACGATTCCCAAATGGGCGGCGATTGCCAAAGATATCTTTAGATAAAGAATCTTTTTAAGATCGACTGATGGGTGGGGAAGGCAAAAGCCTTCCCCTTTTTATTCTTTTGCGCGCAGCACAACCAATCCATCGAGCGCCCAAGCGCCCTGCCCTTTGGGCAGAGCGACATAGGGATTGATGTCTATGCTCTCGATTTCATCGCCCAGATCATGCGCGAGTTCTGACACAGCTACCAATGTGCGGGCGATCTGCTCAGCATCGCTGGCAGGTGAGCCACGATAGCCTTGCAGCAAATGCGCGGCCTTGGTTTTAGCAATCATGGCGCGGGCCTGATCGAGCTGCAAGGGCACGGGACCAAAGCTCACATCCTTGTGCAATTCGAGCAGAACGCCGCCTGTGCCAAACATTACCACAGGGCCGACTTCAGGATCTCGTTGCACGCCAAGCACAAGTTCAATACCGCCGCTGATCATGCGCGCGACAATCACACCATCAAATTGCGCTTGCGGCGCATGACGGGCGAGATTGTCTTTGATGCGCGCAAAGCCCTCCCTCACGGCTGCTGCATCCTTAAGGCCAATGAGCACGCCACCGACATCAGACTTATGCTGGATTTGCGGCGAGATGAGTTTGAGCACGAGCGGATAGCCAATGGCTTCAGCGGCGCTGACTGCTGCCTCGGCGCTTGTCGCAACATGTTCCGGGGCGGCCTCTATGCCATAAAGCGCCAATAATTTTTTCGATTGGGCTTCATCCAGAATACGTCGCCCATCAGCGCTGGCTTGTGCCTGCGTCAGAATGGAGTTCATTTGCGATGCATCGCGTTTTTGGGTCAGGCGCGGCTGATCATCGGACAGGCTGGCAAGGCGCATGCCATAAAGGCCAGCCGTATGCACTGCCTTAAGGGCTTTATCAACCTCATGCAAAATGGGCAGATGCGGCAGGGCGGCGCGAAATTCGCGCGAATAATCAGCATACATATAAGAGACCATGGAAAGCACCGCGATTGGCTTGGGCAAACTGCCCTCTCCCACTTTGCGATCCACTGTTTTCAAGTTTTCGACCTTATTATTGGCCCGCGCGACTGAGGGCAGTTCCTCTTGCACAAAGAGAACATCAATATTGGGATCGGCCTGCATGATATCAACGCATTTGAAATAGGCTTCTGCACTGCTGATAGCCGCAAAGCCTGCATCAAGCGGATTGCCCAGCGATGTGCCCACACCCAAAATCTCACTGAGCTTTTGGGTAGTCTCAGGGGCAAGCTCGGGAAAGGCAATTTGATTGCGCTCAGCAGCCTCGAGGATCAGACCTTTCAATCCACCTGAGAAGGTGATGGCGCCAGCACGCACGCCCTTGGGCGGTTTGGCATGGGCGAGATATTCGACGGTCTCGACCATTTGATCGAGCGTATCGACACGAATAACACCGAGCGCACCCGCAACGGCATCAAAGCAGGACAGCGATCCAGCCAGTGAGCCCGTATGAGCGAGCGCTGCGGCGCGCGAGGCTTCAGATCCACCAATTTTCAAAGCGACGATTGGTTTGCCCGCTTGTTGTGCAATCTTGCAGGCGGCGCGGAAATCGTCCGGATCCTTGATGGATTCAATGAAGCAGGACATGACGCGCACACTGGGATCTTGCGCAAAATAGCGGATGTAATCTGCTGTCGTCAGACCAATTTCATTGCCGGTCGTCAGGCCATAATTGGGATAAAGGGCGCGTCCACGCAAAGCGCGCACTATCGCCATGACAATGCCACCACTCTGACCAAAGACAGCGACAGGCCCGCCTTTAAGATCTGTCACACGATCATCAGAAGCTGTCATTTGATGACCAGCAACAAAATTGCCCATGCAATTGGGCCCCGCAACAGCCATACCGGATTCAAGAATGGCTTTCGCTAATTCTTCACCCAGAGCGCGGCCCTTGGGATCACCGCCTTCACCAAAGCCGCTGGAGAAAATCTGCGCCGAGCGCGCGCCCGCTTTGCCGGCCTCGCGCACAGTCTCAATCGCCGCAGGGCCGGGCACTACGATGACGACATGATCAGGTTTTTCCGGCAGATCGGCAAGGCTGGGATAACATTTCAAGCCGCCCCAGACAGTCTCATTGCGCGGATTGACAGGATAGATCTTGCCGCCAAAGGACAGGCGCGAGAGCGAGCGAAACACGCCGCCGGCCCAATTGCCCGGGCGGTCACTGGCGCCAACAATGGCAATATTGCGTGGCTTGAGCAAAGCATCAATGCCAGCAGTGTAATCAGGCTTTTTGGCTTGCGACATTTAGAAGCGTCCTTTGAATGATCCTGGGTGTTTGTTCTTGTGTCTTTATTTACTGCGCAACATACCAATTGGGTTTGCGCTTTTCTTTGAATGCGGCAATGCCCTCCTGTGCCTCTGGCGTCTTAATGCCATGGCCGGGAGCACGATGCTGGGATGCCTGTTTCATTTCGCGCACGCTGACATCATCAAAACTGCCAATCTGTGCTTTGGTCAGAGCTTGCGCGCCAGGTGCACCAAGGAGAAAAGCTTCGACAAGTTCAACCAATGCTGCTTCCATTTCCTCTGCGCGATGCACTTCATGGACAAGGCCCATAGCTTTGGCCTCAGGGGCTTTGATGCGCTCACCTGATAAAGCATAACGGCGCAAATTGCGTGGGCCTAAAGCGCGCAGCAAAACAGGCACGACGCCACCGGGCACAATGCCAAGGCGCACTTCAGGCACTGAGAAGAAGGCATCAGGATCAGCAAGGGTCACATCGCAGCAGCTCGCCAAAGCTGCGCCTGCGCCAATGGCCCCACCCTGCACAACACAGATGACAGGCTTTGGAAATTGATCGAGCTCTTGCAGAAAGTCCGACAGGCTGACCTTGGGCGCAGATGGATCCTCCTGCTTGGGGGCGACATCCGCGCCTGAACAGAAATGCTTGCCATTGGCGCGCAAGATCACAAGCCTCGCTTGAGGGTCGCTAGCCAGAGCGGATAAATGCGCAATCAGCTCCCCGAGCATTTGCGAGCTGAGCGCATTGCCGCGATCGGGCCGGTTGAGGGTAATGCTTGCAACGCCTCGGCTGGAGAGATCCGTTACAATTGTTTCAAATGCCATTTCGCCTGCTCCCCAGCATGTCTTATCTGGGGCAGATATATCAATCAGGCGACGCGCAGACGCAAGAGGCGCGATCAGGGTTCCATATAAACACTCAGTGCATAGCCTGCTGTTGAGGCTAGGGCACTGATGAAAACACCCCAGGCCATATCCAGCAAGCTGACACCCACTGACCAATTGCGCAGGGTTGCAAGATTGGTCAGGTCATATGTGCCATAAGTGAACAGGCCGAAAAGACCGCCCATGACGAGCGCCACTTTCCAGGATTCTTCCCGCAAACCGGGGGTCACTGCAAAAAGAACAAGGCCGACGAGATAAAGTGCATAAAAGAGAAAGGCCACACTTATAATCGGCTTTTCAAGCAAGAGATCGCCCAATTGCTCGCGATAATAGCCAATGGCAGCAAAGCCGAGCCAAATGGCATCACCCAGAAGGAAGACGGTTGCTGAGCCGGCATAGGCCCACAGATATTTCGTCATAACCGGCTCCATTTGAAGGCGAGATGTAGTTTTTACGTCATTTTCTAGGCTCTGGATCAAGTCTGGGTAGAAAGACCCCAGCAATTTGACCCCAAAGGTGCCGGAGGCTTAGTCTGCCCCCCATTCTGGCTGAACTGACCGGCCTGGCGCAGAGGGAATGTCACAATGAAGCTCTATGGATTTTTTCGCTCCGGCGCAGCCTATCGGGTGCGCATTGCCCTTGGCCTGAAGGGCCTCAAAGCGCAGAGTCTATCGCGCCATTTGCGCAAGGGGGAGCAGCGCTCGGCTGATTATCTGGCGATCAATCCGCAAGGATTAGTTCCCAGTCTTGTGCTTGATGATGGCACTGTGCTGACACAATCCCTCGCCATTCTCGATTATCTCGACGAAACATATCCCGAGCCGCCCTTTTTGCCCAAGGATCCAATCGAACGCGCCAAAGTGCGGGCTTTTGCATTGGCGATTGCTTGCGACATTCACCCTGTTCAAAATTTGAAAGTGCTGAATGCTGTGCAAGCCCTCACAGGCAGCGCCGAGGCAATGATTGCCAGCAATCCAGCCCCCTTCTGCTTTGGCGACAGGCCCACATTGGCGGATATTTGCCTCGTGCCGCAGCTCGTCAATGCGCGACGCTTTGGCGCGGATCTGACCAAGCTGCCGCGCTTGTTAATCGCAGAAGCGGCCTGTCTGCAATTGCCTGCTTTTGCGGATGCTGCGCCCGAGCGCCAGCCTGATGCAGAATAGCGCAAAACAAAAGGCGCGATCCTGAAGATAGCGCCTTGTAAGATCAACTGATCCAAAGATCAGGCGTTGATTGCAGCCTTGACGCGTGCAGGGGTCAAAGGCAGATCGCGCACGCGTGTGTTGGTGGCATCAAACACAGCATTGGCCAGAGCCGCGCTGGTGGGGCCTTGTGAGGCCTCACCCGTGCCCAGGAATACGGCGCCAGGACGATCAACCAAGACGACTTCGATCGGCGGGACTTCGGTGAAGGAGAGAATTGGATAGGAGGTCCAATCTTCGCTGCGCACGCCAGAAGCATCAAAGCGCACAGCTTCCTTCATCGTCCAGGAGAGGGATTGGATCATGCCACCCTCGATTTGGTTCTTCACGCCATCGGGATTGACAACCTCACCTGAGTCATTAGCCGCAACCGCACGCAGCAAGCGGATTTTGCCAGTCGAGGGATTAACTTCGACTTCAATGGCAATGGCGCAGAAAGCTGCAAGGTTCTTATAGCGGGCAAAGGCAATGCCACGACCGCGATTGGGCTTCTTCTCCCATTTGGACCAGCCAAAGGTTTCAGCTGCCTTTTGAATGACCGCACGAGCGCGCTCATCTTTAAGATGACGCAAGCGATATTCCACCGGATCCACTTTGGCGCGAGCAGCCAATTCATCCATGAAGCTTTCAATTGCAAACACGTTTGAATAAGCACCCAGACCACGTGTCGAAGACACGCGCGCCGCATAGGAGGTGATGAAATGTGTCGTCACCTTCTGGCCGGGGAAGTCATACAACGCAATCGCATTGCGATCGGCTGAATAATTCGGAGGGCCGCCATTGACCGGCACGGGGAATTCGAAAGGCTTAGCCAAATGACGCGCAGGCAGAAGATTGCCCGCAATATTGCCGGGACGTGTTCCGTGCGCAGTTGACCAGAGCTGATAATCCCAATCGATGATGTCGCCCTTGGCATCAACCTGAGCCTTGATCTTCAGCTGCATGGCTGAGTTATAGGGCTCCCATTTATGTTCATCATTGCGGGTCCATTGGACACGCACGGGACGACCGGGCAAAGCACGCGCAAGAAGCGCAGCGTCAGCAGCCGCATCATCAGCCGCATTGTGGCCATAGCAGGCTGAGCCCTGATGGTGCTGCATATGCACTTTGGTTTTATCAACACCCAGCATCATCGCAATGGCATTACCTGTCTCGAAGACAGACTGGCTATGCGTTTGAATCGTCATCACGCCATCAGCCCCTAAAGTGCCAATCGCGGTTGAAGGACCAATCGAGCCATGCATCACGAAGGGACGACGATAAGTCGCCTCAACGGTGGCAGCAGCCTGAAGATTGGCAGGCTTGGCCTGATCCTTAATGACGATATCCTTGGTCTTTTGGGCCAGCAGCCAATCCTGTGTGCCATCGGAAGTTGGCGCATCCTTGGGCAATTCCCATTTGGAATTACGGCGCAGAGCGGCCGCAGCGGCCAAAACCTGCTCTTCACGCTCAGCAATCACGCCAAGGAAATTGCCATCGCGGATGACGCGCAGAACGCCGGGCATTTTTTCGACCGCCGCCACATCAACGTCCAGCAGCTTGGCATCATATTGCGGCGGACGCACAGCGCGCCCATGCACCATGCCCTCGGGACGCAGATCCTGAATCCAGATCTGGCCACCGGTCGCCTTAGCGGGAATGTCCACGCGCGGAATGCTCTTGCCGGAATATCTGTGTGCAGCATAGGGCTTGAGAGGAGCTTTAGCTGTGGCATCCACCTTCATCTCATCGCCGATGACGAGATCCCAGTAAGTGGTCTTCTTGCCATCAGGGGAGCTGATCGTCCCATCATTAACGGTGAGCTTGTCAGCATCAACGCCCAATTTGGCCGCAGCCAGATCAACGAGGATTTTGCGCGCATCCGCCGAGACAGCGCGCACAGCCGAGCCGCAATCAGGCATTGAGAATGAGCCAGCGGTCGTGCCTTCATTAGGTACCAGCCATGTATCGCCAGAAGTCAGACGCAGACGCTTGATGTCAATGTCTAGTTCATCGGCGCAGATTTGCGAAACTGCAGTCAGAATGCCCTGACCTAATTCGACCTTACCGACCAGCAGATGAACGCGGCCATCGGCCTCAATACGCAGCCAGGAGGAAACCTTCGGATTGGCTTTCAAGCTTCCGGGCAGACCAGGGCCCAGATCATCAGCTGCAGAGGCCAGCTGCGCAGCCATGGGAATTTCAAAGGCAACGACAAGAGCGCCAGCGGCCTTGAGCAGATCACGACGATTGGTTTGAATGTTCATGGATCAAGCCTCCTGCGAAGCGCGCAGCACGGCGCGGACGACACGATTGTGGACGCCGCAACGGCACAGATTGCCATCGAGCGCCTGGCGGATTTCACCATCGGTCGGCTTGGGGTTGTTGTCGAGAAGAACCTTGGAACGCATGATCATGCCATTCATGCAATAACCACACTGGGCGGCCTGTTCCTCGATGAAGGCCTTTTGCAATTTGCTCGGGTTCTTTTCATCACCCAGACCTTCGAGTGTTATGATTTCCTGCCCAACAACAGCGCCAACCGAAGTGACGCAGGAGCGAACAGCCTGTCCATCAATGATGACTGTGCAGGCGCCGCATTGCGACAAGCCGCAGCCATATTTGGGGCCATTCAACTTCAAATCATTGCGCAGAGCGTAGAGCAGAGGCACATCATCAGCTACGTTGAGCTGGTGCGTGCGGCCGTTTACCTTGAGAGCGGTCATGAGGGCCTCGAAGCGTTTCCATTGCAATTGGCATTCAGGGCGGCGAGGCCCTGAATCTCACCAGAACTAGAGCTTGAATCTGAGGACATAGCGGGGCTTTGTCAATCGTGCTGAGAAAGATTCTTAAGGACAGCCATCACCCTCAAAAGTGCCTTATTCAGACAGTTTTTTGGCCAGTTCCACCGCAGATTTGGGGGTTTTTCGGATATCTTCGACCAGATTGGCCAGGGTTTGCGCATCCATCGGGTCTATTTCCAGATTGGACTTCTTGGCCTGTTCGAGGAAATCGGGGTCTTTCATTGTCTTTTCAAAAGCCTCACGCAAAGCTTTGGCGCGATCCGCCGGCAGGCCGGGCGGGGCAATAATGGGGCGCGTGAAGCTATCTGAGAGGGTCAGAAAGCTGATCGCGGCTTTCATCTCTTCCGAAATGCCCATATCATAAATGAGCGGCACGTTAGGCAGAAGCGGGCTGGGCTTTTTGGCAAATTGAACGAAAACGCTAAGCTTGTTGCTGGTGATCCACTCAGGACGCATGGAGGGTATAACCCCCCAGCCCGTGCAATTGCCCTGCGCTTCACCACGCTCAAGGGCAAGCCAGACGTCACTATTGGACGGGTAGCCCAGAACGACTTTGATATGATCTCCGAAAATGGCCTTGAGAATTGAGCCATAGACAAAGCCGGCGCCTTGCGATGTGCCGCCAATGATCAGGGATTTGGCCTTGATGTCATCAGCAGTCAGCACGCCCGTAGAGCGCCAGGAGAAGCAAACCTTGGTGTCATTGGACATATTGCCAAGCCAGGTTAGGCTGGCAAAATCAATGTCGACCTGTTTGGGCTCAAGCACGGAGAGATTGACCAGAGTGGGATTGAAAATGCCCAGCGTCAAACCGTCCTTGGAGGCTTGCTGGGCGATATAGCGCAGCCCCGTAAGGCTTGCTGCGCCAGGCATGTTTTTGGCAACGACATTCGGGGTGCCGGGAATATGCCGCCCGATAAATTGGGACAATATGCGGCCGTAAAGATCAAAGCCCGCACCCGGCGGATAGCCGATGATGAATTCCACCGTCTTGCCGCGATAAAAATCCGCCACCGATTGCTGCGCCATGGCCGGCGTCAGTGCGGCAGCTCCAAACATCCCAAGAAGTATGAAGATGACCTTCAATTTATGCAAAATGGATGTCATTGATCTCTCCCGGCCATGATCAACATGGCTGTTTATCATTTGGTTTACTGGTCAACTATTCGGAGCGCAGTTTTGCTTATCGCTAATGCGCACTATCGATCAGGTCAAGCACACTCAAGCCCTGTGATCAGCCATGCGGCAGATCGCGCTGCAAGGGCTCGCCCAGCCCCAGAGGCTCGGCATCAACCAGCACAAAAACCATGCGACAGGGAATGGAACCGCGATTAATCCACGCATGATAAGTGCCGCGCTGCACCATCACATCACCGGTTTTCAATGTGACCATCTCGCCCTGGTCGAGCAGCATATCAATCTCGCCGGACAGAACGACGATGTAATCAATGGTCTCGGTGCGATGACGGCGCGGATGATTTCCCGGCGGATATTCGGCTATCATAAATCTTGTGCCATTGACGGGGGGATAAGTGCCCAATTTGCGATTGCCCATGTCTTCGGCATTACGTCCAAGGGGCATTTGCGCAGGTGCTGAATCCGTGCACCACATGAGTGTGGAATATTGATTGGGCCGCGAGGATTTCACATTCTGCGCCACATCATCAATGATGACAGTCGCAACCCCCTCATCCGTATGGCCCGTAATCACGCGGCGAATGGGTGTAGGCTTCCAGTCGTTGCTCATGACATCCTCTCCCCTGGTCCCGCTATTGAGATCACCAGCTCTCGTAGCGCGCTAAAACCTCGTTGACAGATGCCAGCAGGCCCGTTTCTGCAACGGCAAATTGCGCTCGTGCTTTGAGCGCAAGATATTCATTGCGATCCATATCCTTTGCCGCAGCGGCCACTTGAGCACCCGCAATCAGATCCTTGATGATGATCTCGCCTTTGTCGCGTTCATTCGAGCCTTGAATAATGGCACATACAGAGCCGCGCTTATCGGCATATTTGAGCTGGGCATTCATGCCCGCTGATCCCAGATAAAGCTCGGCACGGATACCGGCATTGCGCAATTGGGCAACAAAAGTTTGATAGCGCGCAATCTCGGATTGATCCATCACCAGCACAACGACGGGGCCTTTCATGGCCTCCCCCGTCACAATAGGTGAATTGATCAAACGCAGCGCCGATAGCAGACGCGAGACACCAATAGAGAAACCCGTTGCAGGCACGGGCTCGCCGCGAAAGCGCGCGACCAGACCATCATAGCGGCCCCCGCCTCCCACAGAGCCAAAGCGCACGGGGCGACCATGCTCATCCTTGACCTCAAAGGTGAGTTCAGCCTCATAGACGGGGCCGGTATAATATTCGAGCCCACGCACGACTGAGGGATCGATGACAATGCGGCCATCGCCATAGCCGGAGGCCTCAAACAGGCGGACCATTTCAGCCAATTCAGCGACGCCTTCCTGTCCTTGCATAGAAGAGCCTACTGCCTTGGCAAGATTATCAATGGTGATGCGATTATCTGATGCACGGGCGGCGGTGAAATCTAAAATCCTATCAATAGCAGCACTTGAGAGATCCGCTCCCTTGGTGAAATCACCTGATTCATCTTTGCGACCAGGGCCCAAAAGCAAACGCACACCATCTGTGCCCAGACGATCGAGTTTATCGATCGCGCGCAGAACAATCAGCTTTTGCGCTGCGCGGCCCTCTCCAGAAAGTCCGGCAGCCTCGAGCACACCATCAAGCACTTTGCGATTATTGACCTTGATCACATACTCACCGCGTTTGACGCCGAGTTTTTCAATTGTATGCGACGCCATCATGCAGATTTCAGCATCTGCAGCTACAGAGGCCGAGCCGACGGTGTCGGCATCAAATTGCATGAATTGCCGGAAGCGGCCAGGGCCGGGCTTTTCATTGCGAAAGACAAAGCCCGAGCGATAAGAGCGATAGGGTTTGGGCAATTTATCGAAATGTTCGGCAACATAACGCGCCAGCGGCGCGGTGAGATCATAACGCAGACTGAGCCATTGCTCATCATCATCCTGAAAGGAAAAAACGCCTTCATTGGGACGATCAAGATCGGGCAAAAACTTGCCCAGCGTTTCGGTATATTCGATGAAAGGTGTCTCGACAGCTTCAAAGCCATGCAGTTCGTAAGACTCGCGAATCGCATTCATCATGCGATGAGTGGCGGCAAGTTCGGCGGGGCCGCGATCGGCCAGGCCGCGCGGCAGGCGGGCTTTGACTGTATTGGATTTGTTTATCTCGTCACTCATCTGATCTACCTGATTGCTTTTGCGCCTTGTAGGGGGGCTGCGGCCGGGGAGCAAGCTGGTCTTGCCTCAGCGGGTGCTAAAGTTTGCCAAAAGGATGCCAGTCCAGCAATTGCTTGATCCTTTTATCCAGCCCCTCGCGGACATTTCGATAGGAATCGAGGATCTGCTCGCGCGAGCCCTGAACAGCGGTGGGATCAAGGGTTGGCCAATAGACCACCTCCACCGCCAGAGTGCGCGTGAATTCCAGCGCGCGGTGATGTGCCTCAGCCGAGAGGCTGATGATCATATCAAAACTATCTTCCTCTAACTCTTCGAAGGTTTTGGGTCGATGGCGAGACATATCAATGCCAATTTCATCCATCACTGTAACAGCGAATGGATCCAGCTCGCCAGCCTTGAGCCCGGCAGAGGCAAAATAGATCTCGCGTTCAAACAAATGACGGGCCAGGGCTTCAGCCATAGGTGAGCGAACGGCATTTTGCGAGCAGGCGAACAAAATCGACTGCGGGCGGCGCAGGGGAGACGATATCTGGCCCGGATCGCTGATCATGGCCAGAGACTCGCAATAGGCAAGGCCTGCATTGTCAGCCTTTCCAGTGCAAGGCTGTAATCAATGTGAACAGGCGGCGCGCTGTGTCACGATCGCAAGTGACTTTGCCTTTGAGGCGCTCTTGCAGTAATTGCGCGCCTTCATTGTGCAGGCCACGCCGTCCCATATCAATGGCCTCGATCTGGGCTGGTGTTGCAGTGCGAATGGCCGCATAATAGCTTTCGCAGATCATAAAATAATCTTTGAACAACGGGCGAAACGGCGTGAGAGAGAGAATATGCGCCGCCAAAGGCTGGCCCTGCTCGGATCTGATATCAAAAATCAGTTTGGCTTCATGCAGGGCGATATGCAGAGTATAGGGGCCAGACTTATGGCTGGGCAATTCGAAACTATTGTCCTCGATCAGATCATAAATAGCGATATTGCGCTCATGCTCCTGATCGGGATTGCCGCGACCAATGGAGGCTTCATCGAGCGTGACAGCGATCAGGCGTTTGTTCGCAGATGGATCGCCTTGCGACATGAGTTCATCCCAGATTGAGGCGAATGGCAACAGAGCGGGCGTGGGCAGTCAATCCCTCATTCTCCCCCAAAGTGATCGCCGACGGGCCCAGAGCGCGCAGACTCTCGGGCGAGCATTTGAGTATGGAGGTGCGCTTCATAAAATCCAGCACGCCAAGGCCGGATGAAAATTTCGCCGAACGCGCGGTTGGTAAAACGTGATTGGAGCCTCCGACATAATCACCAATAGCTTCGGGCGTGTGATGACCGATGAAGATGGCGCCCGCATTATGAACTTTAGCAACCAAGGGTTCGGGATTTCGCACATGACTTCGAGATGTTCTGCGGCAATGCAATTGACCAGAGGCAAAGCGGCTTGGAGTGAGGGCACAAGAATGATCGCGCCAAAATCGCGCCAGCTTGCGGCAGCAATTTCGCGCCGCGACAGACTGGCCAAAGCGCTTGTTACGCTGGCTTCGACGGCGTTGGCCAATTTGTTATCATCGGTGATCAGAATGGATTGCGCGGCGCTATCATGTTCGGCCTGCGCCAGAAGATCCATTGCAATCCAATCGGGATTGGCGGTGTGATCGGCCAGAATGAGCACTTCTGAGGGACCCGCGATCATATCAATGCCGACAGTGCCAAAGACATGGCGCTTGGCCGCTGCGACATAGGCATTACCAGGACCAACGATTTTAGACACAGGCGCAATATGTTTGGTGCCATAGGCCAAAGCCGCAATGGCTTGCGCGCCGCCCACACGATAGACCTCATCAACACCCGCCAGAGAGGCGGCCGCCAGCACAAGCGGATTGATCACACCATCGGGAGCCGGAACAACCATCACCACGCGCGGCACACCAGCAACTTTGGCAGGCACGGCATTCATTAATACTGAGGACGGATAGCTCGCCGTACCGCCGGGCACATAGAGACCAACAGCTTCAATGGCGCTCCAGCGCCAGCCCAGATCAACGCCTGCTGCATCGGTGAAGCGCAGATCAGAGGGGCGCTGGCGCTCATGAAAGGCCACAATGCGCTGATGCGCGAAAGCCAATGCCTCAATGGTCTGCTGATCACAGGATTTGACGGCCGCCTCGATCTCAGCCGCACTGACCCGCAGGCCCAGTTTGCGCAGATCGACGCGATCAAACTTGCTGGAGAGCTCATAGAGCGCCTCATCACCGCGCTTTTGCACATCTGCCAGAATGGCGCGCGCCGCCTGATCGACATCCTCGGAGACTTCGCGCTTCATCGCCAGAAGCTGGATTAAGTGCGTCTCGAAATCAGGATTGCGCATATCAAGCCGCAAGGGCATGGGAACTCCAGGGTCACTCCGGACGGGGCCGGACGGGGCGTTGAATTATAGCCCACCCTTGCCAAAATTGCGGCAGCTTTTCCAGCTTTATCGGGAGGGGTAAGGCTCAGCGGGAGGGCTGTCTCTTATACACATCTCCGAGCCCACGAG
>OMIJ01000294.1 GCA_900299065.1 Hyphomicrobiales bacterium | reverse complement strand
TTGTAAACCCCCTCGCCCGGACCGCCCCCGGCGGCGTTCAGCCTCGCGCAGACCGCATTATAAAGTTGCGGCGGTAATGGCCCCTTGGCGGCACTGGCAATATTGGCCTTGAGGTGCGCCAGATTGGTGGTGGCCACCAGTGCCACCGAAAGATCGGGATTGGTCAGGGCAAATCGGATCATGAATTCGATCGGCTCCATATCCTCAATGAGGTCATCCAGTCCTGCCTTCTCCCATAAAGCCTGAACCTCACCCTGAGCCGTGCCAATGGGGCGGGTCGCCCAGCCTTTTGAAGGGGCGCCACGTCCTGTCACGCCCCGTGCAACAATGGCTTTGCCCTTGTTTTTGAGGGTTTGAATGATCGCCTCATTGGTTCTTTGCAAAGCAGAATAGGGAACTTGGAAGACACTGAAAGAATCAACCTCGACAAATTCGGCCAATAGAGGCAAGCGCGAGGAAAGACCAAAATAGCGGACAAGGCCCCTTGTGTGGAGGCTTTGCAGCGCGTCAATCACTCCGCCATCTTCCAATTCGCGGCGGGTTGGATTGCCATGCACTTGCACCACATCCAAATAATCCGTGCGCAACCTCTTCAGACTTTGCTCTACTCCGGCAATCACATTCTGTGCCGTGTAAATATGGCTTTCGCCATGATCACCAATGGCGAGCCCGGCCTGACAGGCGCATTTGGATGCCAGAATATAACTGGAGCGCCGATCGACGAGAGCCTTGCCAATCAGGCTCTCACTCAGCCCATAGTCAATCGACGTATCAATATAATTGATGCCATGATCGGACAGCGCATGGATAAATTGGATTACTTGGCTTTCAGCAAGATCACGCGCCCGCGGCGGGCCAGAGAGCTCCATAGCGCCATAGCCCAAAGCGCTGACTTTTAGTTGCGTGGTTCCAAAGGGGCGGGCCCCGCCAGCCAAAGGCTTTGTGTGTGAACCCGTCATTGTTCCCCCTTGTTTTGCTGCTCTGCACCAAGAATAGACCTCCGGATGGATCTTCACCAGAGGGTATGAGCCAAAAGGCTTGCGAAGGAGCCTAGGTGCGATTACGACACCTTGATCTTTGTGGAGCTGACCCTGACCCATGCCTGATGTTGTGATGAAGATTGGCACACGTGGCTCGCCTCTGGCACTGGCTCAGGCCCATATGGTGCAATCCCTGCTGGCGAACGCACATCAGTGTGATCCGCAGTGCTTTGAGATTGTCATAATCAAAACAAGCGGCGATATGATTCAGGACCGCCCCTTGGGTGAGGTTGGCGGCAAAGGTCTCTTCACCCGCGAAATTGATAATGCCATGTTAAATGGCGAGATCGACATTGCTGTGCATTCGTCAAAAGATCTGCCAACCCTTATGCCGGATGGCATTAGCGTGCCTGGCTATCTGCCGCGCGAAGATGTGCGCGATGCTTTTATTTGCGCAATCGCCACCAGTCTCAAGGATCTCCCGCATGGGGCCGTGTTAGGCACAGCCTCTTTGCGCCGACAGGCTCAGGCCTTGCGCTTGCGGCCCGATCTCAAAATCGTCCTGTTGCGCGGCAATGTTGAAACACGCTTGCGCAAAGCTGAAAGCGGGGAGATTCATGCCACTTTGCTGGCTTATGCAGGATTGAAGCGCCTTGGTCTGCACAATCGCGCAACAAGCCTGCTCAATACAAATGATTTTCTCCCCGCCATTGGACAGGGCGCTATTGGCCTGACCTTGCGCAGCGAAGATCGCGCCAGTCAGGCGAGAGTCGCGCCCATCCTCGATGCGGCAACCGGATATGCGCTTGCTGCAGAACGCGCCTTCCTCAATATCCTGGATGGTTCCTGCAAAACTCCCATCGCCGGTTTAGCCGAACTGGTTGGAGATCGTTTGACATTTCGCGGCATGGTTATGCGCACGGATGGCAGCGCGACTTATCAAATCACCCGAGAAGGTGCCAAGACTGATGGCGCAATGATTGGCACACTAGCTGCCGAACAAATCCTGCAGCAAATGCCCGCCGATGTCTTGCCTCATCGCACGCCACACTAACATAGTCCCAGAGAAACAGGCCAATAATGAGCACGCAGTCTCGCAGCAAATTTCTCGCCACACTTGATGGACATGTCACTTCCACACCACCTGTTTGGCTGATGCGGCAAGCGGGGCGCTATCTGCCCGAATATCGTGAAATTAGGGCCAAAGCGCCTTCCTTTCTCGACTTTTGCTATGATCCTCAGCTGGCGAGTGAAGCCACTGTTCAGCCTATTGAGCGCTTTGGTTTTGATGCTGCTATTCTCTTCAGCGATATTCTGGTTGTCCCTGATGCTCTTGGTCAACATGTGCGCTTTGAAACGGGGGAGGGACCAAGGCTTACGCCCATCAGCAATGCTGCTGATTTAAAGGCCCTGCGCGAAACCTCAGATCAAGGCAAAATGTCACGCGTCTATGAAGCGGTCGAGCGCGTGCGGGCGCGCCTGCCGCAAGACGTCGCTTTGATCGGATTTTGTGGCGCACCCTGGACGGTCGCAACTTATATGATTGCGGGACAGGGCACATCCGATCAAGCGCCAACACGCCGCTTTGCTTATGAGCAGGCCGATGTCTTCAAAGCTCTGATTGATCGGCTGGTGCATGTCTCGATCGAACATTTGGTGCAGCAATTGAAAGCCGGTGCGCAGGCAGTTCAAATTTTTGATAGCTGGGCGGGCGTCTTGCCTATTGCTGAATTTGAACGCTGGTGCTTGGCCCCTGTTTTGGCGATTGCCAAAGGTGTGCGCGCTCAAGTTCCGAATGCCAAGATCATTGCATTTCCGCGTGGCTCGGGTGTCAATCTGCCGCAATTTGAAATCAGTGACGATATTCAAGCTCTGGGTCTTGATACCTCAATTGATCCTCACTGGGCTGCCAGACATATTGATCGGAAAATGGTGCTGCAAGGAAATCTTGATCCCCTTGCCTTGCTTGCCGGTGGCCGCGGACTGGATGAGGCGATAGATCGCATTCTGACTGCCTTTCGTGGTCGCGCCCATATCTTTAATCTGGGGCATGGCATTCTTCCTCCCACACCGATTCCTCATGTCGAGCATTTATTGCGTCGCATCCGGGCAGGTTAGGTCAATCGGACGAGCTAGTTTTTCACGCTATGGGACCCATCATGACTGACACAGCACTTCTTGCCGAGCGTCAAAACAAAGCCAGGCTTTGGTTTGAAGATCTGCAAATGCAATTGATTGCTGCCATTGAACAGATTGAGCGCGATTGCAGCGGACCATTTGCAGATGAGGCCAAAGAGCCGGGCCGTTTTAAACTCACGCCCTGGTCACGCAACAATCATGATGGCACACCGGGCGGCGGGGGTCGCATGGCTATGCTGGACGGGCGTGTTTTTGAAAAAATGGGGGCGCATACATCCACGGTCTTTGGCACATTCGCACCAGAATTTGCCAAACAAATTCCTGGCGCAGAAGAGGATCCGCATTTCTGGGCCTCGGGCCTTTCGGTGATCGCCCATCCCTGGAATCCTCATGTTCCAACCGTGCATATGAATACGCGCTTTGTTGTGACCTCAAAAGCCTGGTTCGGGGGCGGTGCTGATCTGACGCCTGTGCTGGAGCGTCGCCGCAACCAGGAAGATCCCGACGCAAAGGCCTTTCATGCCGCCATGCAAAATGTCTGTCACAGACATAAAGATGTGGCAGATTACAAGCGCTACAAAGACTGGTGCGATGAATATTTCTTCCTCAAACATCGCAATGAGCCGCGCGGTATTGGTGGCATTTTCTATGATTATCTCAATAGCGGTGCTGATCCGCAGAATAAGAATTGGGATGAGGATTTCGCTTTCACCCGCGATGTAGGCAGCACATTCATCAAAATTTATGACTCAATCGTACGGGCTAATTTCGCCTCCCCCTGGACTCAGAATGATCGCTATGAGCAGGAAACCAGACGCGGTCGCTATGTCGAATTCAATCTCCTCTATGATCGTGGCACGATCTTTGGTTTGAGGACAGGCGGAAATGTCGACTCCATTCTCTCTTCCATGCCACCGCGCGTTCGCTGGCCATGAGTTTGTTAGCTTGTTTATTAGCTTGGACTAATTAGCAGATCGCCATGCAGGATCACGAGGACGATGTCATCCTAGTTGACGAAACCGACCGCGCCATTGGTGCACATGCCAAACTGGCCGCGCATCAACTCGGACTTCGTCATCGCGCCATATCCGTTCTGGTTGTGAATGCCTCTGGCGAAATCCTGCTGCAAAGACGGGCCCTCGGCAAATATCATTCAGGCGGCCTTTGGACCAATACATGTTGCAGCCATCCGCGCCCGGGAGAAGATGTTTTAGTCTCGGCCCAGCGTCGCCTAAACGAGGAAATGGGGTTTACGACGCCCCTATATCCCTTATTTGTGACTGAATATCGCGCTCAAGTTGGCAGCTTGATCGAACATGAAATCGTTCATGCGTTTGGCGGCACATATAATGGCACCGTCAACCCCAATGCTGAAGAGGTGAGCGAGCATAGATGGCGCAAGCCTGAGACTCTCAAAAGAGACATGATTCATCAGCCTGAACTTTTTACGCCCTGGTTCCAGATTTATATGGATCGCCATGCAGCTCAGATTCAGGCCTTAATTACAAAAGCTCAAACGCAATTGAGCAATTAGGATGTAAAGACCAGATCGGTCAGTATTGAGCCATTGAGCGTCGTTTTGAGTTCTGCATCGCCCATATCGCTGGCTTGTAGAGATCTCATCTTGCCCGAAGCAGCCAGAGTTTCAAGAGCTGTTTGATGGGACAATATAGTATCCTTATCATCTTTGATGCGTAAACCGCTGGAAATATAATTGGCAATAAGCGTAGCGCCAATCATCAAGCCATTGCTGACCGAAAAGACATCTGTAATATCGACTGCGCCAAGATTGGGCGATCCCACACGCAAAACTTGATTTAAATTGTTTTGCTTTGCCACAAGATTAGCCGCCGTATCGGCAATGCTGATCAGACCCATCACTGGCAAGGGCGGAGTTGGCAATTTCAAAGCGAGATATTGCGCGCTCGTCACCGGCTTGGTGATGCTAATGCTCTTCACATTAGTCAGAATGTCTCTGATCTTATAAACATTCGCCGATGTAAGGCCTGTACCATCATCGACAATATTCATCGTGCTCGTCAGGCGCGATTTGATGGAGGGATCGGCGAGCTTGACGGCATCAGCCAGCGAGACATCGCCATTGACCTTGATCTTGAAGCTCGGAGGCAATTTGGAGATCACACTGGCCAGACTTGCGGCCCGCGCACCTGAGATTTCGATCGTACCCTTCGTTACATCGCTGACATTGAGGCTGCGCAATTTGCCTGCCGCAGACAGAGCCGCCAGGCCATCAAGCGAGCTTATAATATCCAAAAAGGAGCCATTCAAATCAACGCTTGATGATAGTTTAGCGGCGGCATTGGTCGTGAAATTGGCATAACTTGTCGGCGCAAAAGGCTTATCTGAAATCGAGAATTTCTTGCCGTCCATTTTCTCGATCAGGGGCACGCTTTTATTGGCAAGTATCGCGCTGACCTTGATATCGCCGACATCCGTCAATGTGATCTTCTTGATATATCCGCTGCTGGCGTAAGTATTCAGTTTGTCATAGCTGGAGAGTACAAAATTCGCTGTGCCCTTCAAAGAGACAGTACGCACTTCCGAATAAGAAGCCAAAGTCTGCACCGAGGCAGGCGGCACATCGGTGACGTCGGTGATCTTTGTCAAAGTGTCTTCAATGGCAGCGCCCGTCTGCTTGATCGTTGCCGTAAAGGGATGAGTAGCATCGGCAAAATCAGTTCTTGAATAGGAGAAGACCAATTGATTTAAATTGCGACTGACCTGAACCAATGGGCCATTGTTATCCGTGAACTCTTGCTTGTTGGCAATCTCTGAAGCAATGGCAGATTTGAAGATATCCAGCCTGTCTTCAATCGGCGTACCGGCGGGAATATTCAGTGGACCAATATGCAGAGTAACAGGTTCACTCTGTGCAGGTAATTTGAGCTTGAGATCAAATTCTGCTCCATTCAACAGACTGCCCGACATTGGAACAGATTGCTGTTCAGGTAAAGTGGCAGAACCGGGAACCAGCTTGGTTGGATCGCCGAAGGCAATATTGCCTGAGGAGGGTTTGATTGATTTGAGCAATCCATAGCCAGAAATGAACTGATCATAAGAAAGGCCCATATTGAGCTTGGATAAATCTGCCGCAGATGCCAGGGCATAGGGCTTGCCATTGGCATCAAGGGGAAGACCCATATCCATTTTAATGTTCAATTCCCGAAAATTATTGAGCTGACGCAGGCTCTCCCAATGGGTCGCATTGGTGAGGTTTGCCGGTTTATCTTCAATTTTCAAAGGGTCGATACTGGGATAACGTGCCCAGAGATTGGGGCCCAGAGCTGTAATATCTGCCGCAGTCAAATTCAAAACAGGCGTCGCGCCGCCAAAGGTCAGGCTGGTAATTTTATTGGCTTGCCCGAGCGTTTTGATTTTAGTCAAAACAGCAGGGTCAATTGTCGCAGCGACATCGTGGGCGGGGATATCAAGGGCGATCGACCCGGCATAGAG
>OMIJ01000293.1 GCA_900299065.1 Hyphomicrobiales bacterium | reverse complement strand
TTTGTCATGCCGAACATTCTGGTCATGCAACTGCCGCCGGAGCATCCGGCAGAAACGGGCTGGCGTGATTATGTGTCCTGGCGCGTGCCGATCACGGATCACAAGCATATGTCGTTTCTTGTGCAACATTCGAAAGTTACGGGCGCTGCGCGCGAGGAATTTCTTGCCAAGGCCGCAGCGCGTGCCAGCGTTAAGCCCAGCGCAGAAGAGGCCGCGCGCCTGGTTCTGGCGGGAGAGGCCAGTTTCAGCGATTATGAAGGCAGGCCTGATCTCCCTGTGATTCAGGATCATGTGATGCAAATCGGCCAAGGTGAAATTGCTGATCGTTCTGCAGAACATCTTGGTCGCAGTGATTTGGCGATTGTTCGTTTGCGTCGAATCTGGCGGCGTGAGCTTCAGGCATTGGCTGATGGTCAGCCACTCAAGGAATGGCAGACGGTTCGCGATCTGGAAGTATTTAGTGGCGTTTAAAAATACACTATATTCAATCAAGTATCAAAAATCAAAATGATCCAAGCATAATGAAAACTAAATAGGGAGATCTTAAATATGGTGCCGAATAAATCCATCCATAAAGCAAGTGGAACATTTGCAATTACGCTTGCTGCAACATTATTGGTTGCTGGTGCGTCAATGGCCCAACAGCTCAGCCCTGATATGCAAACAGCTGTTGCTGCTGCCAATAAAGAGGGCTCACTGACTGTGGTTTGGCCCGGTACAATGCTGGGTGGAGCCAAAGGCGTGCCTGATATTGAAAAGGGCATGGAGAAAATGTTTGGCGCGAAGATCAAGATCAGCCATACACCTACAGGCAGCCTCATTCAGCAAGGCTTCCAGCTGGTTAATGAAACCAAGGCCAATGCGCCGGCCAGTACGGATATTTATGTGGCAGTCGTAAATGTCTTTGGTCCGCTTGAAGAGAACAAGGTTCTTCTTCCCGTCAACTGGCCTGCATTATTGCCCGGTCGCATTAATGACAGCCATGTTGAACTTAATGGCGCAGCATTGAAGATTTCAACCGGTTCTTATGGCGTGAGCTATAATACGCGCCTGATGCCCAATCCACCCAAGACGCTCGAAGGCTATCTTGCAGCGACGATGAAAGGCAAGATTGCCGTTAATCCGCAGGGCGTGGGTTTTGATTATCTGCTCGCCAATGACGTTTATGGCAAAGAAAAGACGTTCGACTTTCTCAAAAAATTCTCCGGGCAGATTGGCGGTCTGATTTTCTGTACCGAGATTAACCGAGTGACGACCGGTGAATTTGCAGGCTTTATGTTCGACTGCGGCCCCAATGAAGCGCTGCGCATGAAAGAAAACTCACTGCCGATTGATCAAATCCTTCTGCGCGATCACCTGCCTGTGACTTATTTTTATGGTACGATTCCGCGCACCGCCACTCATCCCAATGCCGCAAAAGTTCTGCTTGCTTATCTGATGACTGAGGAAGGTCAGAAACTGCAATGGGATTTGTGGCGTACAGATCTTGATCTTCTGCCAGGGTCCAATATTGGCAAGCGCATTGACGAAGCGGTGAAGGATGGTGCCAAGCCGCTGCGCATTGATGCCAAATGGTATGCAAGCCATCCGGAAGTTGATGCGGCACGCAATGATATGATCAAGATTCTCCGCGAAGGTCGCTAGTCTCGCTCAATTTCATCGTTTGACTTGGAGCGCAGGTGACTCTTCAAACACCCTCAACTTTGGGCGCACCCCATATAACGGGGGCGCCTTTCAGGAAAAGATCTGGCAGAGTGGACCCTTGGCGGCTCACTCTGCTTGGTCTTGTTATTGTTACAAGTCTGCTGATTGTTGGCAATTTGCTGTTTATTTTTTTAAGCAGCTTTGCCGATGAGAAAAAAGGCGTTTTGAGCGGCGTTTTCTCGCTCTCCCTTTATTGGGAAATTTTCTCTGATCCTTTTGTCGCAAATGTTTTCCTCAATTCGATTGTCTTTGCACTCGTCACTCTGTTGGTTGCCTTTGCCTTTGGTGTGCCCATTGCCTGGCTTGTGACTCGCACGGATATCAAAGGCAAATCCTTTTTCTTCACCATGATGACGGTGGCAGTTCTCATTCCTGGTTTTGTGCCAGCTATTGGCTGGTCTTTTCTCCTGCATCCCAATATTGGCCTTTTCAATGCTTTGCTCGAAAGCCTTTTTGGCCCGGGTTTTGTGATCAGTGTTGCCAATGTTGTTGGTATGGGCTGGGTGCAGGGACTTAATCTGGCGCCTTTGGCCTTTATAATGACCGCATCGGCCTTTCGCTCCATGGATCCGGCGCTTGAAGAGGCGGCGGCAATGTCGGGTGCGCATCCACTGACATCGTTTTTCATCATCACTCTGCGTCTGGCATGGCCTGCTTTATTGGCGGCTTCCATTTTTATTTTCACAATCGGATTTGCAGCCATTGATGCGCCTGTGATCATTGGGTGGGGCAAGCGCATATTCACCTATAGCACTTATATTTTAACGCTCCTCAATCCAGCCTCTGGCGCGCCACGTTATGGTGCGGCGGCTGCAACCAGCGCCCCGCTTGTACTATGGGCACTTGTCATGTGCTGGGTCTATCTTGACATGCAAAAACGCTCCCGCCGTTATCAGGTGATTTCAGGCAAAGGCTATAAGCCCACCCTGCTTGCTTTGGGCACAAAGGCCTGGATGGCGTATGGCTTCGTCTCGCTGTTTTTTCTGCTCAGCTTTGTGTTGCCCCTCATTGTTCTGATATGGGCGTCTTTGCTGCCCTTTTTGCAATTGCCATCCAGTCAGTCTCTGGCCATGGTGTCGCTTGATAATTTGTGGTCGATTGATTGGCGAAGTGTCCAAAAGGGCCTGATCAATACAATCATCCTTATGTTGAGTGTAGCGACGATTGTCACTGGCCTGTCCTTTGCCTTTTCATGGATTGTTTTACGATCCGATGTGAAGGCGCGTAGCGTTTTTGACGTATTTGCGTTTTTCCCACATGTCGTCCCTACAACTTTGTTCTCGATTTCGACACTGCTGATTGCGTTGTTCGTCATTGGTCCCATTGTGCCTATCTATGGGACGATCTGGATTTTAATCCTGGCTTCAGTGGTTGTTCGCATCAGCTATGGCTCGCGCATGACGAATAGCGCGATGATCCAGATCCATCGAGAGCTTGATGAGGCGGCCCAAATGAGCGGCGCTTCGACGGGCGTACTCATTGGCCAAATCATGTTGCCCTTGATGGCACCAGCCTTGTTGTTTTCCTGGCTCTGGACGGCTCTGCTCACATGCCGCGAGCTGACTGTTGTGATGTTTCTCACAACGCCGACAAATCTAACCATGCCCTATATCATCTGGAGCAATTTTGCATTTGGTGCTCAGGGCATTGCTGCCATGTTGGCTTTGATGATGCTGGCGCTCACTCTGCCGCTCATCTTTGTCTATGCAATGGTGCTCGAGCGCTGGAAACTCATTTGATAGGGGCAGGGGATGATCAGTATTGAAGACCTGTCGGTGAATTTCGAAGGTGGGCATGGATCGCATCTGGCGGTTAATCATGTCTCCTTGGAAGTGGGATCAGGTAAGTTCTACACATTGCTAGGTCCAAGTGGCTGCGGCAAGACAACGACATTGCGGTGTGTGGCGGGGCTACAAAAACCCAATGCGGGACGCATTGTTGTGGGGAATCAGAGCGTGGTCGATATGGCCTCGCAGTATTGGGTGCCTCCTCATGAGCGGGGCATCGGCATGGTGTTTCAATCCTATGCAATCTGGCCGCATATGAATGTGTTCGAAAATGTTGCGTTTCCCTTGCGGCGCATGCGCCCGCGCATTGCAGAAGCAGAAATTCGCAAACGCGTTTTAGCAAGTCTTGATCTGGTCCATTTGGACGGACTTGATCGGCGCCCCGCAACTGATTTGAGCGGGGGCCAGCAACAGCGGCTTGCTTTGGCTCGCGCGCTTGTAGGTGAGCCGCAAGTTTTGCTTCTTGATGAGCCCTTGAGCAATCTCGATGCTAAATTGCGCGAGGGCATGCGTTATGAACTCAAGGCACTCACCAAAAGGCTCGGCGTGACAACTTTATTTGTCACGCATGAGCAGGTCGAGGCTTTGACAATGTCTGATAGCATTGCCGTTATGCGCGCCGGCGAGATCATCCAGCAGGGCCCGCCAGCTGAAATCTATGCTGCCCCGCGCGATCCATTTGTGGCTGATTTTGTCGGGCGCACCAATCTGATCAAAGGTGTTGTGCAAGGCTCAGAGCGCATTCAAGATCGCCTTTACTATGGTGTACAAACATCAATTGGCACAATAGTCAGCCATGCCGCGCAGGCGCCCGCAATAGGAAGCGCAGTGACATTAGCAATACGACCTGAAAATATCGAGCTTGCCGATAGCGCGTCTGTGACCAGCCATAATCATTTCGAGGGTGAGGTCGCACAAATCAGCTTCATGGGTAATTTATGTGAATGTCTGATCAATGTGGGCGCGCTTGCCCTCAAAGTCCAAATGCATCCTGTTGATGTGCCTCAGACAGGGGCCACGGCAAAGCTGCAAATCAATCCGATGAATTGTCAAATTCTGGCTCATTGAGTGGAGAGACAAAATGAGCGGCATTGCATTGCGACTTGCGACACATGCGCATTTTGGCACACAAGCTTGCCAGTTAATCGATAGTCATGGCACGCAGACATGGATCACACGCGCCAAGAATTTTGTTATCGTCATGTCGCGCGTTAAGGCAGGTAGTGTGCTTGATCGCAAAAATAATAGTGATGAATCTATGGTCATTCTTCCTCCCGGGTTGAACGCAAAGATTGAAACGGAAGAGGGATCGCAACAATGCAGTGGTGACAGCCTGATCATTCTTCCTCCAGGTTCCATGCATATGGAGATGCAAAGTGCAGGCTGGGTGGTCCGCATTTATTCTTCCAATGCGGTAGATCTTATGAGCCTAGCATCCAATGCGCATGTCTATTCAGATTATGCGCCTGAGGTCACAAATCTTGTTGCCTGGCCGCAACCTGCAGGGGGCTATCGTCTGCGGCATTATGACTTGGCGAAGTGCAAAAGTCCTGATCCAAGCGTGCTTAAAATGCGTGTGTTCAGATCTACAAATTTAATGGTCAATATTTTTGAGCCCTGGCTCAAGCCGCGTGATGAACATTGCTTGAGTCCGCATTGGCATGATGACTTTGAACAAGCGTCGCTTGGACTTGAAGGGTCGTTCGTTCATCACATTCGCTATCCATGGGCGGCAGATAAAACGCAATGGCGCCCGGATGAACATGTACAACATGAAAGCCCATCCGTGTTGATCATTCCTGCAAGAGCCATTCACACATCGCAGAATATCGGGACTGCTCCCACACGCTTGATCGATATCTTTGGTCCGCCGCGCATGGATTTTTCTATGCGGCCCGGTTTTGTCATCAATGCCGATGATTATCCCATGCCGATGCAATCGTGAGGTTGAAAAATGACAATTCTGCACTCTGCCTCAGCTGAAGTCAGATGCGCGATTGAGTCGCTTAACGCGCATTTTGCCTGGTTAATTGATCATCGCGATGGCGCAGGTGTTGAGAATTTGTTCATGGATGATGGTGTCTATGACATGTCGAATCGCATTTTTACTGGAACAGCACAGATCAAAAGCTTTTATGATGCCCGCAAATCGCGCGGTAAGCGGGCCGCCAGACATGTCTTCACCAATCTGCATTTGCAAATGGACGCTGATAATCGTGCTTCGGGCAATGTGATTTTGACACTCTATGCCTGTGATGGTGAGCCGCCTTATCCCTCTGTGCCAATCCTCGTTGCAGATTACAACGATATCTATGTGCAAAGTTCTGCCGGAGAGTGGAAATATCAATCACGCCAGATCATTCCAGTTTTTGGCGGCATTCCCAATCTGGCAGGAAAAAGCGAAAAATCATAGGCTCAACGTTACACTCATAATTATCACATAGGGAGGTTATCATGTTAGTACGTATTCTGCTTACACTCGCGACTTTGGGATTTTCACTCATCCCGGTTCTTGCTGATTTCAATAATACACATGCCACTAATCCTAAGTGGACAGGGCATGCGCGCTATCATGTCGTCTGGCAAGTGATGAGCTATGTATTCATCGCGATGATATCACTGTTTCTAATCTGGGGTCCGATTGATCCTGAGGGCAGTCTTGGTCTTAAACTTGCTGCTGCTATTGCCGTCGCTGTTTATGCGGGCTTCTTCGCGGCGCTTTTTTCAATGAAGCTTTATGATGGACGCACATTCGATGATAATGGCATTCAGCCCATCGATGCAGTTGGGTTGAAGCTTGATGTCAATGTAACAGTATTTACAACCATCAGCATTGTTCTGCTTATCGCCATTCTGCTCATCCCTTGAGGCGCTGAAACGATAGAATATTGGAGCTGGTCGATCCAGCAGGATAAACGTGCTGGATTGATTTGCTCCTGTGATCATGAGCTTTCATTCATGATCTTGATACGACATCAAAAGGATATGCCATGCCCTCTCAACTTGATTTCAGCCAATGGGCAGATGAGCTCAGGCAGGCTGTTATAAAGCGCTCCGCAATTGCGCAATTATCAAGCCGGGCGCAATTGGATATTCCAGCTGCCTATCAGATTCAGCACGCATTGATGAATAGCTATATCAACGCAGGGGATCATCTCGTTGGAGCCAAATTGGGGCTAACCAGCGAAGCCAAAATGCAACAAGTGGGCGTCAATCAACCCATCTTTGGCTATCTGGTTGCTTCCATGCAACGTCAATCGCATCATGTTCTCAAGCGCTCAGATTTTATTCATCCGCGCGCCGAGCCTGAAATTGCTTTCCGGCTTGGATATAAGGAAGTCGCAGGTCTTTTCATCGAGGCCATCGCGCCCTGTCTCTTATACACATCTCCGAGCCCACGAGACGCTACGCTATCTCGTATGCCGTC
>OMIJ01000292.1 GCA_900299065.1 Hyphomicrobiales bacterium | reverse complement strand
TGATTGATCAGCCCTCCATCCATGCGGATCATGCCAATAAGGCGATTGGTCAGGTTGTGCAGGAAGCGGCCAAAACAGTTGGCGCGCCTGTCGTGCTCAAGGGCTTTGTGCGTTATGCGCTGGGTGAAGGCATTGAAAAGCAGGAATCGGATTTTGCTGCTGAAGTTGCCGCCGCCGTCGGTGGCAATGGCTGATATGAGCCTCGATTGAAGTTAACAAAGGCGGCCTCAGGGTCGCCTTTTTTATTGGCTATGTGTTGGTTCAAACTATCGCCACGATAGGTTTGCCAAGATCAGCAGGTTTGCCAAGATCAGCAGGCTTACTAAGATCAGCAGGCTTGCCAAGTTTAGCCTGTGGTTTAGAAGCAGAAGCAAGTGCTCGAATCGCAGCTTCGCATGGGAGTCCCTGATGAATGCATCACCTCAACCGCTCAAATGGAAGCGCGTGATCGTCAAGCTGTCGGGCGAGGCTTTAATGGGCTCTCTCACCCATGGTCTGCATCAGCCAACCCTTGAACGCATCGCCAAAGATCTTGCTGTGGCCGCCAGCCATGGCGCGGAGATTGGGGTCGTTGTCGGGGGCGGTAATTTCTTTCGCGGCATTCAGGGTGCCGATAAGGGCATTGAACGCGCCAGAGCAGATTCGATTGGCATGCTGGCAACGGTGATGAATGCTTTGGCGCTCGAACAGGCCATTGAAATGCAAGGTCAGTCAGCCCGCGCACTCTCGGCAGTTGCAATGCCATCTCTTTGCCAGCCTTTCTCGCGCCAGGCCGCGCTCAATCATCTGGCCAAGGGACGCGTCACCATTCTGGCCGGAGGGACTGGCAATCCCTTCTTCACAACAGATACGGGCGCAGCATTGCGTGCAGCGGAACTCTCCGCCGATGCAGTGATGAAAGCCACGCAAGTCGACGGCATTTATTCTGCCGATCCTAAAAAAGATCCCAAGGCGATCCGCTATCAGGAAATCAGCCATGATCAGGCGATCAGCCAGAATCTCGCAATCATGGATACCGCCGCCTTCGCACTTGCCCGAGAGAATAAGATTCCGATAATCGTTTTTTCGATCCATGAAGCTGGCGCAATCAGTGCCGCGTTGCAAGGACAGGGTCGTTTCACTTTGGTTGCGCCCTGAGCGCGGAAAGGGACAGAGCATGGCTACGACTTTCGATCTCAATGATCTCAAGCGCCGCATGCAGGGCGCTATTGCCAGCTTCAAACAGGAATTGACAGGACTGCGCACGGGTCGCGCGTCTGCAAGTCTGGTCGAGCCGATCAATGTTGAAGCTTATGGCTCGCGCATGCCGCTCACCCAGGTGGCAACAGTCAGCGTACCAGAGCCGCGCATGCTGGCCGTACAGGTCTGGGATAAATCCATGGTCTCTGCGGTAGAAAAAGCTATTCGCGATTCCAATCTCGGCCTCACCCCCAATACGGAAGGCCAGGTGATCCGTCTGCGCATTCCCGAACTCAATGAGCAGCGCCGCAAAGAGCTTGCTAAAGTGGCTCACAAATATGCTGAGGAAGCACGAGTCGCCATTCGCCATGTGCGTCGCGATGGTATTGATATTCTCAAAAAGCAGCTCAAGGATAAAGTCATCAGCGAGGATGACGAAAAACGGCACGCGGGAGAAGTGCAGAAAGCTACCGATTCCTTCATCGGGGATGTTGATGCTGCTTTGGCCGCGAAGGAAAAAGAAATCATGCAGGTGTAACCCTGCAACTGACACGCAGTTTCAGCATGGGTCCACCAGGTCCTGAGCGTTGTTGGCTTGAGAACTTCTTGGGCCTCAACGTTTCTTGAGAACTTCATCAAAAATCTTGGCCCATTTACGGTCTTCCTCGCCATCAAGCAGCTTGGGATAGACTTTAAATTTGGGCAGATCGACAAGTGCATCTTCCGGATTGGGTTTGACATCTTTGCGTGTTGGCAATCGCCCGAATTTGGTGAGAAATTGCTGTGCTTGTTGGCTGATCACATAATTGGCAGCAAGTTTGGCCGCATTTGGATGCGGCGCATTGGCTGCCACTCCTACCTGACCATAGAATAAGGGAACTGGATCAAGCCAGAAACTGTCAGTGGGGGATTTCGCCAGTTTCACATTCAAGGTGAGATTAGTGTAATTGTTCAGCGCAATCATATATTCGCCAAGCCCGACTGCGCGTGCAATTGCCAAATGCCCATCAGCAATTACGGGATTGAGATTGGTGACAATGTCTTTGAGCAAAGCACGCGCTTTGGTCTCGCCATAATGCTCGAAGAGAACGGCGAGCCAGACTGTGTCGGAACCATCAATCACGACACGTCCGGCCCATTCCTTGCGCTGTGCAAACTCCTCAAAAGTTTTTGGCAATTGCTCGGGCTTGACCAGATTGGTGTTATAGGCCGGTGAATTGTAATTGGCATAAACGCCCCACCAGCGTCTGTCTTTATCAACTGCGCCAGGCTCAAGCGATTTGGCTTCGGAGAGATCCAATTGCGCGAGCAGGGCAGGGGGAATTTTCTGCACATTGGCTGTCTGCGCCAGATCCCAGGCCTTTTGTCCAGCCCGCGCCTCAATTGTAATGCGACCTAAAATCTGCGTATCAGAAGCGCGCACATAGCTAATTTTAATGCCTGTGACTTTTTCAAAGTCGCTCCACAATGGCAGACCTTCTTCTTCATTGGTAGTGGAATAAATCACCACCTGTCTCTTATACACATCTGACGCTGCCGACGATACTCCTTGTGTAGATCTCG
>OMIJ01000291.1 GCA_900299065.1 Hyphomicrobiales bacterium | reverse complement strand
CTCTAAAATTTTCTTGAATTGACTTGCGTTGAAGGAAAAATTGCGGCATTTCGCAAGCAGTACTTTTTGTCATTTGATCATCTTTATGTGTTTCAACTCTGCCTTTGCCCTCTTGTGAATTTCTAAGATCACGAGAACAAAGCCCTGGGTTCTCGAGGGGAATAATGCCTGATTTTTTTGATCGCTATGAGAATCGCCCCGTCAAATCACGCGAATTATCGCTGTTCAAGGAATTGAAGGGGATTGTTTCCGTTGCTAGATCGCGCGCTCCTTCGCTGCGCAGGCAATTGGCTGGCATTGATATTCGCGAGATTAAGAAGCGTTCCGATCTGGCGCGTATTCCTGTGCTGCGCCGTCACGAATTGCGCGATTTGCAACTAGAGCAACCGCCCTTTGGCGGTCTTTCGGGTTCGCGCTTAAGCGCGCTCAAGCGCATGCATATTTCTCCCGGCCCTTGGTTTCAGCCAGAAGGACAGGCGCGCGATTATTGGGGTGCGGCACGGGCTCTGTTCGCAGCAGGAGCGCGCAAGGGCGATATTATTCTCAATTGCCTATCCTATCATCTCTGCCCCGAAGGGCACATGATGGATTCCGGCGGCCAGGCGCTGGGCTGTGCCATCGTGCCGGCGGGAGATAAAATGATCGTCGAAACACTTGAGGCCATTCAGCAATTGCAACCAAGTGTGATTTGTGCGCACGCCGATTATGTCGATCAATTATTCACCGCTGCGCTCAATCGCTCGCAGGATTTATCCTGCTTGCGACGTGCCTTGATTGTCGGCGCTTTGATGGAGGCCAACCAGCGCCGGGCCTATGAACAACAGGGCTTGTCCATTCGACACGTCTATTCAATCCCTGAAATTGGCGTCATCGCTTATGAGACACAAGCCGATGAGGGTGAGCTGGTCGAGGGCTTTGTCCTTAACGAAGGAATCATTCTGGAGATTGTGCGGCCCGGCGGCCAGGAGCCCTTAGCTGTTGGTGAGATAGGAGAAATGGTCGTCACCCGCTTGAATGTTGATTATCCTTTGCTGCGCTTTGGCACAGGGGATCTCTCGCGCATTCTCTCTGGGGCCTCTGCCTGCGGGCGGACCAATATGCGCATAGCCGGTATTCTGGGCAAAACGCCGACCATTTGATACAAGCCTCACAAGGTTGATCCTTGTTGAGGGCAGATGAAACAGAGCATGCCAATTCCCAATGTGCTGTCGATTGCCGGATCTGACCCCTCCGGCGGGGCCGGCATTCAGGCCGATCTGAAAACCTTTGGTGCTCTGGGATGCTATGGCATGGCCGCTATAACCAGCCTGACTGCGCAAAACACACAAGGCGTCACAGCCATTCAGCCCGTGCCGCCTGATTTTGTTGCAGCACAGATCGATACCATTTTTGCTGATATTGATGTTGCGTCAGTCAAGCTCGGTCTGCTTGCCACGCCCGAAATCCTCACACGCATTGCCCAGCGCCTCACTTACCATCAAGCCAGATCCATAGTGCTCGATCCTGTTTTGGTGGCTACCAGCGGTGACAGATTAGGCTCCGATGGATTGGTTGAGGCTATGTGTATCCATTTGGCCCCAATGGCCGCTGTGATCACGCCCAATCTGCCCGAAGCTGCCGCGCTCTCGGGCCTGCCCCTGGCAAATTCTTTAAGCGAGATCAGAGCAACAGCGGTGCGCATTCTCGATCAGGGCTTCAGCCATGTATTGATCAAGGGCGGCCATGCGCAAATGCAAGAGGCGACAGATTATCTCTTTTCGCGCAGTCAAGAGCATGTCTTTTCCGCTCCCCGTATCAACACGCGCAATACGCATGGCACAGGCTGCACTTTGTCTTCCGCCATTGCCGCCTTTCTCGCAAAGGGTCTGAGCTTGCCTGAGGCGATTACAAGCGCCAAGAATTATCTAACCCGAGCCTTGCAACAGGCTGATGAGCTGAATGTCGGCCATGGCCATGGGCCGTTGCAGCATTTCTGGTCTTAGAAAAGCTTATCTGATCTCTGACCTTGCAATTATGCTAAACATCTTGCAACTCGCCTTGCTTCCTGACACCAAGGGGAGTGAAGGTGTTGAACATGTCACATGCAGAGCGTTTTCTTCTGGCTGGATTGATGGGTTGGCCCGTCATGCATTCGCGCTCACCCATTTTACATAATTACTGGCTCAGCAAATATGGTTTGAGCGGATCCTATCTGCCTTTGGCAATTGAGCCCAAAGGTCTGGCCGCGGCCTTGCGCGCTTTGCCCGCTCTTGGCTTTTCTGGCTGTAATCTCACCATTCCTCATAAGGAAGCTGCGCTCGCTTTAGTGGATCATGTTGATCCTTTGGCCCGCAAAATTGGTGCAATCAATTGTGTGATCGTGCGCAAGGATGGCTCGCTGGAAGGGCGCAATACAGATGGTTGGGGCTATATTGAGTCTATTCGCGAGACATTTCCCCAATGGCGCGCTGATCAGGGCCCCATTGTCATTCTGGGTGCTGGCGGCGCGGCGCGCGCAATTCTTGCTAATTTGATCGATCAAGGTGCCAAAGAGATTCGTCTGATCAATCGCTCCCAAGATCGCGCTTTGGCTTTGGCGCAGGAATTTGGCCCCATCATTCAGGTGCAAGATTGGCAGATGCGACAAGAGGCTCTGGCGGGAGCCGCCTTGCTGATCAACACAACATCACAAGGCATGCAAGGCCAGCCTGCGCTTGTCCTTGGGTTGGATCTTCTGCCCGCTTCCGCGCTTGTGTCCGATATTGTCTATATACCGCGCCTCACGCCTTTATTGATAGCGGCGCAGCTGCGCGGCAATGCGATTGTGCCCGGTCTTGGCATGTTGCTGCATCAGGCGCGCCCCTCTTTCGAGGCCTGGTTCGGTATTTTACCTGATGTGACACTGGACTTGCGGGCGCGCATTGAAGCCACCCTCTGAAACCTTTCATTAACCACCATAGGTGAAGTTAGAGGCTTATTATGGTGCCCAATTTTTGAATCCTGTCCTACTAAGGACATGATTAGCAGGCACCATGGTTGAGTGGGTCAAGACCTCTACAGGGGAATCAGATGAGCATTCATTCGCGCCGCAAAGTCATTGGAGGCCTGATTACCAGTGCCGCCGGACTGACACTCCCCGCAGCCTCAATGCCCGCCTTGGCACAGGATGCAGGCCGCCCCAAGAAATTTACCTCCGCCGAATTGGTCGATAATGGCCATCGCTTTTTTGGTTCAATCTCACGCGGATTGGCCAAGGTTGTTGAAGAGGCCGGTCGCCGCTGGGGGCAGCCCAATGCCTATATTCTGGGCCAGGAAGCCGCTGGTGCTTTCTTTGCCGGTGCGCGCTTTGGCGAAGGTACAATGTACACACGCAATGCCGGTGATCGTAAGCTCTACTGGCAGGGTCCATCACTGGGCTTTGACGCAGGCGGCGATGGCGACCGCACAATGATGCTGGTGTATAATCTGCCCTCAGTGGTCGATATTCATCAACGCTTTGTTGGCGTGGATGGTTCTGCCTATCTGGTG
>OMIJ01000290.1 GCA_900299065.1 Hyphomicrobiales bacterium | reverse complement strand
GTCTGAAGGCAATTCGAAACAAAACTTTTGTCTTCAGCTGAGCCACGCGCTTTGGAAACTTGTGCCGCATAAGTCTGATTGACCAGAACGCGCGGCAATCCATCAGCATTGAGCTCGACAAACCAGGAGCCATCACTGGCTCTTCGGACAGTTACATCGGGAATGACAGGCTGAACAGGCGCCCCGCCAAAGGCACGGCCCGGCTTTGGATCAAGATTGCGAATCTCACGCACCATATCTGACATATCGTCTTCATCAACGCCGCAGAGTTTACGAAGAGCAACAAAATCCCGTTTTGCCAGTAAAGGAAGATTAGCAATCAACATCTGCATCGCCGGATCAAAACGATCCAATTCGCGTAATTGAATGGCCAAACATTCTGCCAGATTGCGCGCACCAACGCCGCTGGGATCGAAAGTTTGAATGACTTTAAGATTATTTTCAACACGCTGGATCTCTATGCCCAAGCGATCTGCAATTTCTTCCAGCTCTTCATGCAAATAGCCATTTTCATCCAACGAATCGATCAAAGATTGTGCAATCAATCGATCAACCGGATCCTTTACGGCTAGGGCCAATTGCTCTGACAAATGATCCGCCAGAGTGATTTTAGAGGCGACGTAGGCCTCCAGATTTGGAGCTTCCTCATCACCCGATCCACCTGGCGCTCCGGTCCATGAGGATGCAGAAAAATCAGCGCTTTCTGTTGTTGAAAAAGTCTCGGTCGAGGGGGCAGAGCGATCGAGATCGAAATTATTTTCGATTTCTGTTCCCAGATTGGATTCTAAAGAGCGAGCATCAATATCCAATTGTTCCGAGGCCCAATCGCCTTCCTGCCTGTCGGCCTGATCTGAAAAATCTGCCGCTTCATCTTGCGCATTGAAATCTGCATCACCCGCGGCATCACTTTGAGCATTGAGCGAGGTTTCAGAGCCATCCTGGCGATCATCGACACGCTCAAGCAGGGGGTTGCGCTCAAGCTCTTCCTCGACAAAGGCGGCAAGCTCCAGATTGGACAATTGCAGCAATTTAATCGCCTGCAGAAGCTGCGGCGTCATGACCAGGGACTGACCCTGGCGCATCATTAGCTTAGTCGAGAGCGCCATGCTGCATTACTCAAACTCGATGGGCAAGGCACCTGTGTCAGGCGGCCCATTTCTTGCTTGTAGCATAGAGCGCATAAAAAGTGAGGCAAAAAACTTGCCTTACTTGCTGAAGTGTTAACATCGCGAGACTTGTATTTTAATAGTTTAAAATCAAATACTTAATATATTAGCGACCGAGTGGATCCTCACATGCGGAAATCCTGGCCCAAGTAAATCCGTCGCACATCTGGATTGGCGATGATTTGTTCAGCCGTTCCTTGTGTCAATACTTCACCGGAATTGATAATATAAGCCCTATCAATCAAACCTAGAGTCTCGCGCACATTATGGTCGGTGATGAGAACGCCAATGCCCCGGCGTTTGAGATGCCGGACCAATTCCTGAATATCTCCCACAGCTATGGGATCGATGCCGGCAAAGGGCTCGTCCAGCAGCATATAGGAAGGCTGACTGGCCAAGGCCCTGGCGATCTCACAACGCCTTCGCTCACCACCTGACAAAGCAATGGAGGGCGTTTTTCGCAGGCGCTTAATGTCGAACTCATCCAATAAGAGTTCTAATTCGGCCTCGCGCTGATCGCGCTTTGAAAAGGTCACTTCCAGGACGGCGCGAATATTCTCTTCAACACTGAGCCCTCTGAAAATGGAAGCCTCTTGTGGCAAATAGCCAATGCCTAGACGCGCCCGCTGATACATGGGCAGGCCTGTAACATTCTGTCCATCAATCTCAATCGTGCCTTTGTCGGGTTTGACCAGACCTGTGATCATATAAAAAACTGTTGTCTTACCTGCACCATTTGGACCCAAGAGACCAATGGCTTCACCTTGCTGCACACGCAGACTGACATTGTGCACAATTTGACGACTGCCATAGCTCTTGGCCAAATTATGGGCGGCCAAAGATCCGGCCTGCGAAGCGATGGCAGGGCTCTCATCACGCAATGTTTTGTGGTCACGTGTCAGTTTTGATATGGCAGCTTCAGTCAAGACAAGTTCGTCCATTTCCAAATGGCAAATGAGATTAATCAGGGCCGTTTTTGTAAAGGCTTTTGCGGTTCAGTGCCTGGCATTGGTGAGCCACCGGGTGTGAAAATACCTGTCACGCGACCCACACAGCTGGCCATATTATTGTTAAGATCATAGGTCAGCTCATTACATGTTTGCACATCCGAACCACGTGTCAGCGTAACATTGCCGATCAGACGCACTTTCTTTTCTGATTGCTCATAAGTGCCTTTATCACCTGTGCCAATCTGGTCTTGCGAAATAATGACAACGGGACCTGCCGCATCCATGTGGCGGATCTGACTTGTTGAAGCAGGGGCCATGACGCCATTATTTGTGCCAGACTGATCTGAGCTAAGAAAAATTGTCAGCGCAGAGGCTTTGAGCAAAGATCCACCTTGTTTGACTTCAACCTTGCCGGAATAGATGAGCTTTTGCTCTTTATCAAAATAATCCAGCTTATCAGCGCTAATGCTGATGGGGTCGCCCGAGCCTGCCCCTGGCAGAACCGCGCCAATGCGCGGGGTTTGCGCGTGAACATGGAAAGGCAGACAAAGTCCTGCGAGCGCTGCAAGTTTAAATATTATTTTTGTCATGCGCTTCATATTCTCACATTCTCCCTATCGTTCTGTGCCCAGCTTACCCTCAAGGGAATCTGGCCACAGTTCCGAGATCACTCTACCCTCAAAAGTCACAATTTGACCATTGCCAGTGATCGCAAATTTATCGGCAGTTATCTTGCCGCTCGGCAGGCTGAGAATAACAGGATCATTCGAATTTACAGTGCCAGCCTTGAAGTCCATTTCAGCTGATTGCAACACAATCTCAAAGCCTGTCGTGCTTGAGATTTGCACATTCTTCTCGCTACCTGCGCCATTCATCTGCATGAAATCGCGCCCGCTATCAAAAACGCCTTTGGGCGCGCTAAAGGTGAGCATATCGTTCGCACCTATCCCAACTTTAGCGGCAAGATCGGATAATTCGATGAGCAAAGGCGATCTGATGTCTTGCACACCAGAGCTTGCCTTCACTTCATAGGGTCTGCCATCACGACGAAAGCCGCTGAGCTTGGGAGATTCCATAGTGATTCTTGTGCCATTCAAATTGCTTTGATTGACGGCAAATTCCATTGACGGCTTGGTCATGGGCGCAAGAAAAAGAGGTATAAAAAAACTGGCAATCGCAGCGATGAAGATCATCACAATGAGAAATTTGAGCCCTTTGACAAAAGCTGAATGCCGGCGCGCATCACGAAAAGCTTGCTGACGCCGAAAGAGACGGGCCTGATCAGACAGGCCGCGAAAAGAAACAACATCCATTTGAGTCATAGAGGCCAGATCCAAGTCCGGCAGAGAGGGCCGATGAAGGATGTAATCAGACTATACTGTTGATGGGGCGAATAGAAGGCCAATCAAATTGGCTATTCGTGAGAAAAAATGTCCTTGTCAGGCCATCCCATCAAATCAAGCTTGGCCCGCTCGGACAGAAAGTCGAAACAGGCGCCGGCGATCTCCTGACGCCCCTCACGGATCAGCATACTATCCAGCCGCGCTTTCAAAGCATGGAGATGAAGGACGTCGGAAGCCGCATAGGCCAGCTGTGCCTCGCTGAGGCTTTCAGCCGCCCAATCGGATGATTGCTGCTGCTTAGAGAGATCAATGTTCAGCAATTCCCGGCACAAATCCTTCAGGCCATGGCGATCTGTATAGGTCCGGGTCAATTTAGAGGCTATTTTCGTGCAATAATTGGATCGTGAATAGACCCCGAAAGTCTTCGCTAGAACGGCTATGTCAAAACGACCAAAATGATATATTTTCAGTATGTTGGTATCTGCCAGAAGGCGTGTGAGATTAGGCGCCTCACTCTGGCCTAGCTTGATCTGGACGATTTCAGCATTGCCATCCCCGCCCGAGAGCTGAACGACACACAGCCTGTCGCGATGCGGATTGAGCCCAAGGGTCTCGGTATCGATTGCCACTCCATTTTCAAAGGTCAGTCCATCCGGAAGATCGGCCTTATGTACACGGATTGTCATGGACATCTCGAATAGGAGGAATGGCAGGGACGAGTGCCAAAATAAGCAATCGACCTAAATGGTGCCCAGGAGAGGACTCGAACCTCCACGGCTTTCACCACTGGTACCTGAAACCAGCGCGTCTACCAATTCCGCCACCTGGGCATGGGGGTGTCTTACGAGGCGATCCCTTGCCTTGTCAATCGGCACTTGGCCAGAGCCGGATGATATTCACCCGCGGGCCAGCTTTTAGCTCTCAGAAACCATCCCAAAGGGTAGCTGTACTTATTTACCCGGGTTGATTATGTGATCTGTCTGTATGATCCCGAGCAAGGCCGCCCTTATGCAAGACAGATCTTTCCAATCAGACCGCATTGTCACCATTTTCGGTGGATCGGGCTTTGTTGGTCGCCATCTGGTTAAAGCTTTGGCACAAAAAGGCTGGCGTATTCGGGTTGCCTCAAGACGCCCTGACCTTGCCTTTCATTTGCAGCCGAGTGGCAAAGTTGGGCAGATTCATGCCGTGCAAGCCAATATACGCTATCCCACCTCGATAGAGGCCGCCCTACGCGGATCAGATGCGGTTGTTAATCTGGTGGGTATTCTGGCCGCATCTGGACAGCAGAGTTTTGATGCAGTTCAGGCTGAGGGAGCTAAATTTGTAGCGCAAGCCGCCGCTCAAGCTGGCATTGAGAATTTTGTTCAAATGTCTGCGATCGGCGCGGATGATCAGTCCCATTCCCAATATGCGCGCACGAAACGGCTTGGCGAAGCTTATGTGCAAGCTATTTTGCCAAATGCCAAAATTGCCCGCGCCTCAATCATCTTTGGGCCAGAGGATGAATTCTTCAACCGCTTTGCTGCTCTGGCCCGCATCAGCCCTATCCTGCCATTGATTGGCGGTGGAAAGACTTTGTTTGAACCGGTCTATGTTGCCGATGTTGCAGAAGGTTTGGCGCGTCTGGTTGAGGGAGAGGGCAAGCCAGGGCAAATTTATGAATTTGGTGGCCCGGAGGTTTTGTCATTCAAGCAGATCCTGGCGCTGATTTGCAAAATGACCGGCCGTTCACGCGCAATGATCAATATTCCCTTTGCAGCAGCGCATTATCTGGCCTTTGCAACCGAGATTGCGCATGCGGTCAGTCTTGGGCTTTTGCCTGCCATGTTCCATATGACGCGTGATCAAATCGAGCTACTCAAGAATGATAATCTTGTCTCGCCTTTCGCGATCGAACATAAACTCACACTTGCGGGACTTGGCATAGAGGCACAGGCCTGCGAAACGATTGTGCCTTCTTATCTTTATCGTTTTCGTAAAACAGGTCAGTTTGAAGCGCCCACTCATGCCTGAAGACTTTTTCAGAGTTTGAGCCTGTCAAGGCGTGATCATTTGATTATCTTTGATGTTCAAATGAACCCGCACCATGAATGCTGTTCCAAAGAGCGGCGTGAGTAAATTGAGAATCGGCACTGACATGAATGCCGCAATCAACATGCCTGAACGAAAAATCATCCATGAATTTTGTCGTCTTAAATTTCTGACCTCGACAGGTGGTCTGTAACGCGATGCTGCGAGCTCGAAATATTCGCGACCCAGCAGATAGGAATTGGCTAAAAAGAACACAAGTGCATTCACGCCGGGAATGAGAAAGAGCAAAAAGGCCGATAGATTGACCAATAAGGACATGAAAGCAAAACGTAAGGCGAGCCAGATCACTTGACCTGTCGGGGCTGCTTGTCCCTGTTGGCCTAAGCCGCGATAGTCAATCTCTACGCGCTCAGCCAATTCATCAAGAAAGAAACCGGCGACTAATGCCGAGACAGGTGCAATCAAAAAAGCCAAAGCGATAAAAAAGCCAAGCCCCGTGAGGAATGAAATGAAGGATGCCAGCCAGGACGCCGATTGCGCTACATAAAGACTGACTGATTGCTCCAGCGCCCACCACAATGCAGCTAGAAAGGCCAAAGTGAGAGCAAGGCTTTTCAACAAAACAGATCTGAAGGGAGGCGTGACTATTTCGCTCAATGCTGATAGAGCCGCTGCAATCATTGCTGCCTCATTCCTGACCTGGCATGTCACATCCGGGCCCTGGGAGAGAGATTCAAGCCCTGCTTGCCAAACTTGCAAAATAACGCGATTTCGTCCACGAATTTATCTCATAACTTCCGCTGGAGCTATTTATGAGCTGTCATCTTTATGATCAATTCCGTCAGGCAATGCCAGATCTTGATAAGGTGTTTATCGAGACAATGGATGGTCGCAAGATCACTTATGGTGACGTCGATTCATGTTCAGCGCAAATGGCTAATGTCCTCACTGAGCTTGGGGTCGCGATTGGTGATCGTATAGCGGTGCAGGTTGAGAAATCACCAGATGCCATTTTGCTCTACCTCGCCTGTATTAGAGCAGGTGCCATATTCCTGCCCTTGAACACGGCCTATACACCAGCGGAAATTGATTATTTTTTGAGTGATGCTGAGCCCAGAGTTTTCATCTGTGATCCGGCTCATATTGATAAATTATCTCCCATAGCGAAGAAGGCGAAGGTCAGCCACACGCTTACCATGGGCACAAAGAGGGATGGCACTTTTCTAGATCAGGTCAAGACGGCTTTGCCAGAATTTCAATCCAAAGAGCGCGGGCCGGATGATCTTGCCGCTATTCTCTACACATCAGGAACAACGGGGCGGTCAAAAGGCGCTATGTTGTCGCATGAAAATCTTGCCTCCAATGCAAGAACGCTCGTCACATATTGGCACTTCACATCCAATGATGTGTTGATCCATGCTCTGCCGATTTATCATACACATGGTTTGTTTGTTGCAACGAATGTGATGCTGCTGTCGGGCGGGACAATCCTGTTCCTGCCTAAACTCGACACGACGCAGATTTTACGCCTGATGAATCGCGCCACATGCATGATGGGTGTTCCGACCTTTTACACACGGCTGCTGGAAACTCCTGAACTGAACAAGGATATAACGCGCCATATGCGCCTGTTCATTTCTGGTTCTGCACCTTTATTGGCTGAAACCCATAGGGAATGGCGCGCCCGCACGGGCCATGCCATTCTGGAACGCTATGGGATGACAGAAACAAATATGAACACATCCAATCCTTATGAGGGCGATAGAATCGCTGGAACAGTCGGCTTTCCTTTGCCGGGCGTGGAAGTCCGTATCACTGATCAGGAAAGCGCCAAAACCCTGCCGCAAAATGAAATTGGCATGATTGAAGTGCGCGGTCCCAATGTCTTTAAAGGCTATTGGAGAATGCCGGAAAAGACGGCAGAGGAATTGCGCGCCGATGGGTTTTTCATCACCGGTGATTTAGGCAAAATAGATGACAAGGGTTATGTTCATATTCTTGGTCGCAACAAGGATCTTGTCATTACGGGCGGGTTTAATGTCTATCCAGCCGAGGTTGAAGCAGAGATTGATGCCATAGAGGGCGTGGTGGAAAGTGCCATTATAGGCCTGCCCCACAAGGATTTTGGTGAAGGCGTGACCGCTGTCATTGTGAAGAAAAAAGGCGCGGATCTGAACGAGAAACAGATCATCACCGCATTGGAAAACCGGATTGCCAAATTCAAATTGCCCAAGCGCATTCTCTTTCTTGATGATCTGCCAAGAAACACAATGGGCAAGGTACAGAAGAATCTGCTGCGCGAGACCTATAAAGATCTCTACACAGCCTGATCAAGAAAAGATGGCGATTGTTTTATCCGGCGGCAAATAGGCTCTGATCCTGTCGCCAGCCTTGATGCCATTGCCGGGCGGGGCGCGCACCAGCAATTGCTGGCCACCATCAAGATCGATTGCAAATTCTGCAATCTCGCCCAGATAGACGCGGTTGTTCACGCGCCCTTCAATTGTATTTTGTTCCTGTGCGCCAGAAATAGGCTGAAGAAGGATATTTTCCGGTCTGATGACGAAGGAGACCGATTGGCCCGCCTGTGACTGGCTCGGGAAATGACATTGAATGGAGCCAATATTGGATGTGACCAATGCTTTGGTCCCCGGGGAGGCTGCGCTTTGTAATGTCCCGTTGAACATATTGGTGCGACCAATGAAGCTGGCCACAAATTCGGAGCGCGGCAATTCATAGATTTCATCGGGCGTGCCTAATTGCACTAACTTGCCTTGATCCATGACGGCAATGCGATCAGAAATGGCCATGGCCTCAGCCTGATCATGCGTGACATAGATTGTCGTCACGCCCCATTCCCCCTGGATTCGCTTGAGCTC
>OMIJ01000289.1 GCA_900299065.1 Hyphomicrobiales bacterium | reverse complement strand
CAACACAGGTTGAGGCCTGCCCGCCGGAAGTGAAACCTTTGCTCGAAAAAGCCAGCTTTGTCATTTCAAGCTGGTTTTGCTCAGTCAATGACCCCTTCTTTGTCAAACTGCGGCGCGAACAGGGGCAACGCTGGGTGAAGATGACTTATTTCCGCAATCTTGATCTTTTACATACGCCACAGGCGCGTTTTCCGGTTGATCTGGTTGGCGAGATCATTCGCGCCACCGCCCGCATGTATCCCAAGGATAAAGATTTCGACATGAAGATCACTTGCCCACAGGGTAGCGATCTGACCATTAAATTCACCCCGCAAATGGTCGAGGATTTATTGAGTGACAATCGCTGGCAGGGGCAGGACAAGGCCAATCAGCCAGGCTGCTATGTGCATTTTTTACCCACACATGGACCCAATATTTATGGCCGCAATGCACACAGGCGTAGAGCAGTTGACTATGCCGATATGGGCGGTGTGATCTTTCCACAATGGGCGATTGGTTTTGACAAGCCGTTTCAAGACAAGATTGCGATTGAATATAAAGATGATATTGTCACTGCCGTGCATGGCAAATCCATGGAGGCGGAAATTCTGCGCGATATGCTGGTTGGCGTACATGCCAAGCTGCATGAATTAGGCTGCGGCTTTAATCCAAAATATCCTCGTTTCAAGGCCTATCCGGCTGGATCGAACGCACCAGGCGCGCTGCATTTTGGTACGGATAGCTATAGGGCTAATGAATTTTTGCAAAGGCGCGTGCCACGCTGGGAAGAGCCACATACACACCAGGATTGCGTGATGTTTAATGCAACCGTGACTCTTGGCGATCACGTGATGATCGACAATGGCTTTCTAATGGCGCTGCGCGATCAGGATGTGGTGGCAGCTGCCAAACGTTATGGCGATCCTTTGGAATTGCTGGAAACCTTTGTCGAATGAGCGTCATATAGATGCGAGATCATTTGAAGTATTTCTCAAACAATTGCGCTGAGCGCGCTGTATCCTTCACCAGCATATCGGGGGTAATGATGACAGCTCCGACGCCGGCATTTTTCGGCACCAAAGCCTTTAGTGACTCATCGGGCTCGACTTCAGGATTGGCCGGGAAATATTCGGCCGTCTGCAGGAATTTCTGAATCTCCGGCGAGAGCATGAAATCGACCAATAGCATTGCCGCATGCGGATGTTTGGTCCCGCGCATCACCTGAATAGTGCCATTGAGAGCGGGCACAGGATCCAACAGGACTGTTGCAGACGGAGCGCCCTTGCGGGCACTAATCACCGGATGATGCGCGGAAATGCCAACACCGATGAGATATTCTCCCTCGATGACACGATCCACCACAGCACGATTGCTCATAGCCAGATTGGCAATTTTCTGTTGCCCTAATTTGGCGAGATAGGCCTCGGCCTTTTCTTCGCCCCAGGCTGCGCGCAGACTGGTGATGGTGATCAGGGCGCCGCTGGCGTCTGTGCTAGCATTCCAGGCCATTTTGCCTTTCCATTTGGGATCAAGCAAATCCTCATAGCTTTTGGGCGCCTCTTCAGGCTTGAGTAATTTTGTATTGTAGCCGAGCGCAATATAGCGATAGCGCGTGGTCATCCAGCGCCGATCCGGCGCAACATCTTTGGCGCCCATAATATCGGTATATTTGGAGTAGAAAGGCGCAGCAATTTGCGCCTCACCGATGCCCCCGCTCATGCCTGAGCCTTCCACGACATCGTCAACAAAGGTATTGGCTTGCGATTCTGCATTGAGTTTGGTGACGATCTGATTGCTATCACCGCGCCAGAATTTAATATCGATGAAGGGATATTTCTTGCGAAACGCATCGGCAATCGGCCGTTGGACCTGATTGACGATCATCGCTGAATAGAGAACGACTGTACCCTCTTTCTTGGCGCCCTCCTCCAGAACTTGCTGGCGATCGGGCTTATTATACATAAGGACTTCTTCAGAAGTGAGCGCTTTTACTGACAAAGTCGCAGTCAGCAGAACAAAGATACTCGTGCTCGCTAAAAGCATATGACCAGATAAGTGACGCAAGCTCATGGCCCTCTCCCTTTGATCAGACTGTTGCAAGAATACGCTCTGCTGCAGCGATATGGGCCGCCGCATCCGCGCGCAAAGAGGCTCCTGATCCGCTCTTCTGCGAGAGCGTGACAAAGCCATTGATATTTTCGACACCTTCCGTGATGTCATTTTCGAGCCGCACAAATTCGCCAAATTCGCAGGCAAAACTCAAATGCGGCAGACTAGCTGCCAGATGCATAGCCTGGGCTGTCAACAATCTTGGCCCCACATGAGCCCCCAAGCGATAGGGAATATCTCCCGCCTCGCAGATGCGCGCAGCTGCCAATGTGTTGCGCAATCCGCCCAGCTTGGGCACTTTCAGACTGACCATATCGACAATGCGATGGGCGACCAATTGCATCACTTCATGCACAGATCCGGCGCTTTCATCTGCTTCAATGGCGATCGGTGAATTTTGCGTGACCAATTTCAGACCTGCGTAATCATCCGATTTGCAGGGTTGTTCGAAAATTTCAACGCCATCATCAACCACTTTTTGCGCCAGTAAAATTGCCTCTTTGGGTTTGAAGGCCTGATTGGCATCAATGATCAGGCGGATCTGCGATCCAACAGCTTTTCGAATGGCTTTGACGCGCGCAGCATCAAGCGTCACATCGCCCTCAACCTTGATCTTGATATGTGTATAGCCGGCCGCGACCAGTTCGAGCCCTTTACGCGCCATTTCCTCGGGCGCCTTGAGCGAGAGAACACGCATCACAGGCAATTGCTCGCGGCGCTTGCCGCCGAATAATTGGTAAAGCGGTACATTTAAAGCGCGCGCATTGAGTTCATGCAGAGCGCAATCAATCGCAGCTTTAGCCTGATTCATTCCCTTGAGATGATGATCGAGGGTGACCAGAATATCCTCTATATCCGAGGACTCCCTCCCGACTAATAATTTGACAAACTCATCCAGAGTGCCCTTCAGCCCCTCGCTATTAGCACCCATGTGACGTGTGGCCGAGGCATAGCCATAACCAGTAGTGCCATCCGCGCCGATCAATTCGACAAGCCAGCCCTTGGAAACACGATTGGCATGGATGGAGAAACGCCATTTAGGATCCGATTGCGGCATATGGCAGGGCAAGACTGCCACCTTCTGGATCTTCATGCGTCAAGCTCCCTTTGGATAATTGTTATGAGCCCGATCATACACATGAATGATTCCAGTAAACAAGTCTGGGACTTATCGATCGACACTCTATAGACAGAGGCGAAAGATCCGCTTAGCCTAGCCGAAAATTCGAACTGCAATTCGAAACAAGCAAAATAATTCAAGGGGGACCTATGATTTCCGGCAGTTTTCAGCGCTCATTCACGGCTACCGCTTTTGCCCTGATTGGCTTGTCCTCTTTCTGGCAGGGAGTTGCGCTGGCCCAGACACCCTCTCAGGATATTCTCACCTATCGCGGCGGGGATCGCGACAAGCGCGTGCTGGATGGCGCAAGACAGGAAGGGCAAGTGATTTTGTACACGGGCCTTGTTGTCAATGTCGCCTTGCGCCCATTGGCAGAAGCCTTTCAGTCAAAATATCCTTTTGTGAAAATGACTTTCTGGCGCGGCGAGTCAGAAGCGATACTGGCCAAGTCCAGCGCCGAAATCAGAGCCAATAATGTGGTGGGGGATGTCATAGAGGGCACTGGCGTTGGCGAAATGGCACAGGCTGCTGGCATTGTTCAGCCCTTTTATTCACCTAAAAGTGAAGAATTGCCCAAGGCCCTGCTCGATCCAAAGGGACTCACCGCACCCACACGCCTGAGCTATTTTGCCATGGCCTATAATACCAAATTAGTGCCAAAGGATCAGGTGCCGCAAAACTTCGAGGATCTGCTTGACCCCAAATGGAAGGGTAAAATTGCCTGGCGCATTGAATCGGCCAGCGGCACATCCCTTTTTCTAACCAATCTGCGATTGGCCTGGGGTGAAGAGCGGGCGATGGATTATTTCAAAAAGCTATCGCAGCAAAAGATCATCAATTTTGGTTCCGGCAGTGCCCGCACTCTGGTGGACCGGGTGATGGCGGGGGAATATGCTCTTGCCGTCAACGTCTTTGCGCATTTTCCTGTAATTTCTGCGGCACAGGGCGCGCCGGTCAATGCACAATTGCTCAATCCTGTACCCAGCACGGCCTCGACCCTCTCCATCCCCAAGGGCATTAAACATCCCCATGCCGCTATGCTGCTGGTCGATTTCATTCTATCGAAAGAGGGGCAGGCCGTTTTCTCCAAGGCCGGCCTTTTCCCAGCCCATCCCGGCGTGCCTGCATCTGACGTCGTCGCGCAGGTCGATCCGCATCTGGCCAAAGTGCCAATCAATTTTGTCGGCCCGGAACTGCTCGACAAAATGGAAAAACGCTCCGACGAGATCTACAACGAATTGTTCCGCTAAAGCACATAACAGCCAGTCGCAGCTGTTGACAAAGCTCTTCTTGCCTCTGTGTAAGGAAGATCCTAGAAGCGCATGATAGCCAACCAAGGGATTATCATGCGACCGTCAAAACGCGCTCCGAATGAAATGCGGCAGGTCAGTCTCGAACGGGCCGTTGCGCGTTATGCGGAAGGCTCCTGTTTCGTCAAATTCGGCAACACACATGTGCTTTGCACAGCCTCGCTCGAGGACAAACCGCCCATGTGGCTGCGCGGACAGGGGCGCGGCTGGATCACAGCTGAATATTCCATGCTGCCGCGCGCCACAAATTCGCGCACCAAGCGCGAAGTCAATTCCGGCAAGCCCTCCGGCCGCACACAGGAAATTCAACGCCTGATCGGACGCAGCCTACGCGCAGTGGTTGATCTTCAGGCTTTGGGTGAAAAACAGATCACGCTTGATTGCGATGTGATCCAGGCTGATGGCGGCACGCGTACAGCGGCGATTACAGGTGCCTGGGTAGCGCTTTACGATTGTATCAAATGGATGCGGTCGCGCTCCATGCTCAAGGATTCACCGATCAAAGATCATGTGGCCGCCATATCCTGCGGCATTTCCAAAGGCGTGCCGGTGCTCGATCTGGATTATGATGAGGATTCGGTTGCCGAGACCGATGCTAATTTCGTTATCACCGGGTCGGGCGGTCTGGTTGAAATTCAAGCGACAGCTGAAGGCGCAGTCTTCTCGCAAGAGCAATTAACAGCCCTATTGGATCTGGCGCGTCATGGTGTTGGAGAATTAGTTGCGCTGCAAAAGTCTGTCCTTGGCTGAGAGCCTAATCCAACGGATTGCACATGTCCCGACTTCTCACCGGCCGTCTTATCATCGCCACGCATAATGCTGGCAAAT
>OMIJ01000288.1 GCA_900299065.1 Hyphomicrobiales bacterium | reverse complement strand
TCGGCAGCGTCAGATGTGTATAAGAGACAGGATGTACCAAAGGCACGATCAGCCACTTCAAAAGGAACGCCCTTGGATTTGAAGCCGATCCAGGCATAAAGACCTTTCGAAAATCTGGCGCGCTCGCCCATGGCGCAAAGGGCTTCCACAGCCTGCCGATCCAGGAGACGAAAATCGCCAGCGCCTGGTGGCAGGGCGGTCTCGCCAAACTTGCCGAACAAATGATAAAAGCGTTCGGTGAGCAGACGACGCAGTGGACTATCTGTCTGACGATCGGTGCGTTGCCCATAAATATTTTTATAGCCCTGCCGCCATTCCTGCACAAAGGCCTCAATGGTCTCCGGCGGGTGTTGCAAATCAGCATCCATAATCACCACGCCATCTCCCAAAGCCTGATCAAGACCGGCGGCAATAGCAATCTCCTTGCCAAAATTTCGGCTGAAAGAAATCGCCTGAATACGAGGGTCTTGCTTGTTGAGCCGGCGCAGCTCCTCCATCGTTCTATCGCGCGATCCGTCATCAACAAAAATCACCTCGCTGGATTGAACGCAGCGATCCAAAACTGGCATCAGGCGGGAGATCAGCAAATCGAGATTATCGGCCTCATTATAGACCGGGATGACGACCGATAATTCCGGTCGCGCTGCCGAAGGGGCTGGGTTGGTTTGCGCCTGCATCGCTGACATCTCTGATCTGTTCTAGATCAAGACCTAAAGCCAATGGCCAAGATAGGCAAGCTGGGCAGATTTTGCAGTTTGGGTATTTGGGATTATGGTTGAGGTTCAAAAGTGGATTCTGAAGTGAAGCTCTTTTCGTTTAAGCTCTGCGCCGATGATTTTGCCCTCTCCCCCGGCGTATCCCGTGGCATTATGGCTGCGCTTGAGGCTGGGCGGCTCAGCGCGACCAGTGTCATGTCCAATCAGCCTGACTGGCCAGCATCCTCTGTTCACTTGAAGCAATATAAGAATCGGGCCGACATTGGGTTGCATCTCAACCTCACTTTGGGACGGCCGCTGACAAATATGCAAAGTTTTGCCCGGGCGGGTCATTTCCCCTCCCTAGGGCAGGTGATCAAACTTGCCCTTCTGCATGCTCTGCCTGAGCAGGAAATCAGGGACGAGATTGCCGCGCAATTGGATGCCTTTGTCTCGCATTGGGGCGCGTTGCCCGATTGTGTCGATGGACATCAGCATGTGCATGCCCTGCCACAGATCAGTGATTATCTGCTCGATGAGTTGAGCAGGCGGGATCTGCCCAAAGGATTTTGGTTGCGCAATAGCGCTGATCGCGTCTCGCGCATCTTCGCGCGCAAGGTTGAAAGCCCCAAGGCTCTGATTGTTTCTGCGCTCACCTCCCGCTTTGCCGAAAAGGCGAAAAGCCGTGGCTTTGTTATCAATGATGGCTTTGCCGGTTTTTCATCCTTTCGAGCCGATGGATCTTATAAAGTTAAATTTGCTTCCTATCTCAAATCACCCGGTCCGCAACATGTCGTCATGTGTCATCCCGGCTTTGTCGATGATGAATTGCGGGCCCTTGAAGATGTGGTTGAGAGCCGCGAAGAAGAATTGGATTTTATTCTGTCTTCTCAATTTGCGCCTGTATTGCATCAAGCCAAAGCAGTGCTGGAATAAAAAACCCGGCTCGAAGAGCCGGGTTTCATCAAACTCATTTATGAGTCTGATTATTTGGTCGCTGCGTGATACATTTCCGCGACATATTCCCAATTGACCATGTGCTCGATGAAAGCCTTCACATAATCGGGACGGCGATTGCGATAATCAATGTAATAGGAATGCTCCCACACATCGCAACCCAGAATGGGTGATGCGCCTTGCACAAGCGGGCTTTCACCATTGGCTGATTTGGCAACGATCACTTTGCCGTCCTTGACAGCGAGCCAGCACCAACCTGAGCCAAATTGGGTGACGCCAGCCTGAATGAAGTCTTCCTTCATCTTGTCGATAGAGCCAATGCCATCAATGATGGCCTTTTCCAGCGCGCCGGGGATCTTGCCGCCGCCATTGGGCTTCATCCATTTCCAGAAGTGCATATGATTATAATGCTGACCGGCATTGTTGAATAGGCCGGCATTCTTGCCAAAGGAACCCTTGACGATGTCTTCGAGGGACTTGCCCTCCCATTCGGTCCCTTTGATCAGATTATTGCCATTGGTCACATAGGCCAGATGGTGCTTGTCGTGATGATATTCCAATGTCTCTTTGGACATATAGGGCTGCAGGGAATCATAGGCATAGGGCAGGTCGGGAAGCGTGAATGACATGGACATTTGCTCCAGTTGAACTTGATCCCGCGGGGCGGGGCGCTCCTATTTGGGCCAGCCGGGCCTTGGGTGCAAGTCTGTTTTTGCCAGTCAGGGGGTTTTCCGGGGGCTCTTGTGGGTCAAATCAGCTGAAAGAGGGGCTGGAAAGGTGCCCGCCTTGCCCCATTAATCACTAACATCACGTCTATCTGTGCCAAGTTCACACAGTTTCAACCAATTCTGCATTAATGATTCGATCATTAAGACCAAATTGATTGCTTTCAAAAAATCGGATCCGGCATGATGAAACTCCTAATTGCGAGCCTTGGTCTGTGCCTGTGTGTTTTGGGACTTATGTTAGGACTACGTGGCTGGGGTGCACTTGCTATAGAGCGAACAGGCTTTCAGTCTGGCTCTGGAGTCATGCTGGCATCGGCAGGTTTCATTCTCCTTGCCATTGCCGCAGCCATGCAGCGTATGGAGCTTTTGATCAGACAAGTCGCAGTCCTGTCATCTCAGCAGAAAAAATTTCTCGCAGAGCTAAAAAACATCGAGCCTGCGTCAGAGACTCCGAATTCCATTCAGAACTTTGGTGCCAAGAGTGAAGTTGAACTCGTACAAGGCAATCTGCCGAATGAGCAAGGCCGTGATGAGACTCTTTCAGCCAATCATGCAACCAAAGGCGAAGAAAAGCACAGCGATGAGACGCTGATGATGCAAGCGTCATCTATCTCAATCCTGAATGAGCCGCTCAGTTCGGATGAAACTTTACAGATTCGCGCTCAGTATGCTGACGATCTTGACAAACTCATCCAGCCAGTCAAAGAGGCCAAGCCCAAGCGCAGACCCTGGTCCTTAAAAGGTGGAGCGCTCAAACAAGCAGCAATAAAATCCGCTCAACAGGAGCGCAAAGAGCCTATTGTTCCGCCTCTCACGCTTGTTGTTGAAGGAACAAAACCTCAAAGACCTACTCTCTCGATACAAGAACAGTCAGAGACAATGCCATTATTGCCGCCCCGCATGGCCTCAGTCGTAACGGGGCCCTGGTCATCGGCTGAGGGCAAGCCGAGTGAACCCTCCGGCACCAAACCGATCGAGGCAATCAACAGTCTACAGGACGAAGCGAAGCAGCAGCCCCTGACGCGTAGCATTATTCGTCAATATGACTCGCAAGGCATAGCCTATCAGCTCTTTTCCGACGGATCGATTGAGGCGCAAACCGACAAAGGCCAATTCAAATTTTCTGGCCTCGCTGAATTGCGCAATTTCATCGAGAGGCGTGAAGCTCTGGCAAGTTGAACCCTCTCGCCAGAGTGAATTTTACTTAACGCCACCCTTTGTCTTGCGTCCGGCTTTGCCCTGGAGCTGACCTTTGGCGGCAGCAAGAGCAAAAGCATAATCAAGCGCTAATTCGTCGAGACGATCAAAACGTCCTGCTGATCCTGCATGACCTGCAGACATATTGGTACGCAGGAGAATGGGACCGCCGCCCGTCATCCGATCACGCAATTGCGCCACCCATTTGGTTGGCTCCCAATATGTTACGCGTGGATCCGTCAAGCCGCTGGTGGCTAAAATGGCAGGATAGTCCTGCGCCTTCACATTTTCATATGGCGAATAAGCGCGAATAGTTTTGAAGTCTTCCTTGCTGGCGATCGGATTGCCCCATTCCAGCCATTCAGGTGGGGTAAGCGGCAATTTATCATCCAGCATTGTGTTGAGCACATCGACAAAGGGCACGCCTGCCACAATGCCGCAGAATAAGTCAGGAGCCATATTAGCTACAGCGCCCATTAACATGCCTCCAGCACTGCGCCCCAATGCTACGATATGACCCGCGCTTGTGTATTTTTGTGCCGCCAAATATTGGCCGCAAGAGATGAAGTCTGTGAAACTATTTTTCTTATGAGCGAGCTTTCCAGATGTGTACCAGCGCCAGCCCTTGTCCGTGCCGCCGCGAATATGTGCAATCGCAAATACAAAACCGCGATCAACCAGCGAAAAGCGGCTGGAGCCAAAAGCTGCCTCATAGGCATGGCCATAAGCGCCATAGCCTTGCAATAGACAGGGCGCCGAACCATCAAGCTTGGTTTTGCGAGCATAGAGCAAAGAGATTGGAACCGTCTCGCCATCCTTAGCTTTAGCAAACACACGTTTTGTGACATAGCGCTCTGGATCATGGCCGGAGGGAATCTTTTGGCGCTTGCGCAAAATCCGCTTACGTGTGTTCAAATCATAATCATAAATTTCTTCTGGTCGCACCATCGACGAATAGGAAAAGCGCAGGATCGCAGTATCAAATTCTAGCACATCGTCAAAGTCTATATCATAGGCCTCATCGTCAAAGGCAATGGCATGCTCTTCCCCGCTGGCAAAATGATGAACAATGAGTCTAGCCAAACCGTCCTGACGTTCAATGCGCACCAAATGATCGCGCAAAACCAGAAAGCCAGTGATCATTACGCCGGGGCGATGCGGGATTAGATCGACCCAATGGTTTTTGTCTGTGTGAGTGAGAGGTGCAGTGACAATTTTGAAATCCTCTGCTCCGTCTGCATTGGTCAGAATGATCAAACGCTCACCATGATGTTCGACATCATAGCGCACTTTGGCCTCGCGTTTGGCAATCAATCGTGGCGGCAGATGCGGCTTCTTTAAATCGAGGAGATAGGATTCGCTTGTCTCATGATCGCTAATGTCTATCGTGCCATAAAGCCCCGATTGGCATTCAGAAATATGGACGAACCAAGCCGGATCGGGCTCTTCAAAGATGAGCTGGTCCTCATTTGGTTTGTCATCAAGGCGATTTAGGAAGACTTGATTGGGGCGGTGATTGGCATCAAGCTTGACATAAAATAGCCCGGCAGAATCCGCGCACCAAAGCGCATCGCCATCCGTATCAGCAATAACGACATCATAGTCGCGACCTTTGGCGAGATCGCGTATATGCAAATTACAAAACTCTGATCCCTTTTCATCGGCGCTCCAGGCCAGCAATTGATGATCGGGAGAATGCGCCGCCGTATTTAGATCAAAAAATGGCTTGCCCTTGGCGAGCGCATCACCATCCAGCAAGATTTTGCTGCGCCCGCCCTCACGCGGCCTTCGGCAGATCAGCGGATGCTGTCCGCCCGTGCGATAGCGCTGGTAATAGGCAAAGGGTCCATCGGGCGCGGGGACTTCGGATTCATCTTCCTCCATGCGACCGCGCATTTCGCTCACCAAGCGCGTTTGCAGGCTGCGCGTGGGAGCCATGACTGCATCAATATATTTATTCTCGGCCCTTAGCAGGTCAGCAATAGGCTTGGGCAGGCTGGCAGGGTCACGGAGTACTTCCTGCCAATTATCAGCCTTGATCCAAGCATAATCATCGCTCCATCTGACCCTATGGCGGGAGAGAGCTGTGGGGATTTTTTTAGCCCGGGGCGGCTTTAGAATTTGTGATTGGGTCTTATGAGCTGTGGTCTTGCGAGCTTTGAGCTTGCGAGCTGTGATCTTTAGCGCTGGTCTTTTCGTCATCATCTCCCCCGATCTGTCACTGTAGAACCAAACGGGCCGGTTCGAAAGCACAGTTAAGCCGGAGTCTTGCTGGTGCGTTTAGCTTTCAAATAAACGTTAAATTCAGATTGTATCTTTTCTGACATCTCAAATAATCCTATGTTTTAAAAAGGAAATTTAATATTTGATGGTTTAGATAGAAAACCTGATCTTAAGCAAAGATTTGTGGAGTCAATTATTTCAAATACTTAACATATAATGTGTCTTTCATTTTTTGTTTTTATATTCGCCAAAAAAGCGCTACAACCAAATACAGTTTTTTCTAAAAGCCGGCAAAATTGCCTGCCGGAATTGTTTTCAAATGTGATTTTAGCTCGGATCTAGATCAGAAGTGAGCAAATATGATTGATAATGAAGCAAATTATATTGAACTGGCCACTGACATTGTTGCCGCTTATGTCAGTAACAATACTTTGCAGCCCAGCGAATTGCCTGCGTTGATTTCAGAAATCTATATTGCCTTATTGCGCACCGTGCGCGCCGATGTGCCTGCGTCAGGGGCGGAATCGCTCAAGCCTGCCGTTGCCCCCAAAAAGTCGGTGACCAGCAGCTATATCGTCTGTCTTGAAGACGGCAAAAAGTTCAAATCCCTCAAGCGCCATTTGCGCACGCAATATAATATGTCGCCTGAGGAATATCGCGAGAAATGGAATCTGCCGCCCGATTATCCCATGGTCGCGCCCGATTATGCCAAAGCACGTTCGCAACTTGCCAAGAAAATGGGACTTGGCCAGCAAACCCGCCGTAGCCGCTAGCCTCTCGTTTTGACAAGACAAAGGCACTTGGGTCCAAGACAAAGGCACTTGCAGACCAAGACAAAGGCACTTGCAGACCAAACAAAGGCACTGGGCGTCAAAACAAGTCTTCAGCCTAGGTTCGAGCTTTGCGATCAAAGCCGATCTCCAATCCTGCTTGCTCCGCTTTATAGGCTTGCGCGAGTGCAATATGGCGATTGAGATCATAAAAGCGCGAGCCCGCGCGACCATAAAGTCGTTCTTTCCGCAAAGCCTTGGCTAAGAGCTGCACAATTCGTTCTGTTGTCTGTGGTTCAGGCCCTTTCAATTCTTCGCGCATAAGCGGGAGAAGAATTGGTAAGACTTTATTCCTGTTATAAAATTCTGCGCCCCTGTTCAATATCCCTAGCAGAGAAAGCCGGGCGTGGTTGCGATAATGACTGTCTGACAATGAAATCATGAAGGCCTCCGAAAGACATATGTTGTCCGAACCGGAGCCGCTGCGCATAATTTAAATCTGGAAACTGCAAAAAAACCTATTGATACGAAAAAATTCCTATTCTAAGCTCTCCTTCTTTGGAGGAATTGCTATGGTGTTTAGTTCAAATCATAGGCTGTCACGCGACAAAAAATTCTTTGGTCAATCAGCCGCTTTGGTCGCTCGGGCGATAGCGGCCCGTATTTTAGCTATTTCCGATCGGCAGATTGGCGCTCCAACACGCCAGCAAAGGCCCGTGGTCAGGGCGCGGCGTATTGCCATTTATCTTGCTCATGTCAGCCTGAGTCAGAAGGTCCAGATTCTGTCGGCGAGTTTTCATCGTCATCCTTCAACTCTGCGCCGGGCTTGTGCTGCAATTGAGGACGCACGTGATAATAACGCGCTCGATTGGTGTCTCGATCTGCTCGAAACTGCTTTGCAAGCTCATGCGCAGAGCTTTTGTGCGGGCCCTCAACTCCAGGAGGTGCGCCAATGATCCAGCGCGCGCGTCCGCCGGTCGACCCCCGCAAACCTTTGGGTCCGGGTGCTGTGCGCCTGCTCACGGCCTTGGTGCAAGACAATGCCTATGGCTGGCTCACTGACCATCCGCGCCCTGGAACGATTGCCATTACGGGACGTCGCAATGGCGTGTCGATCCAGATTGCTTCCGCCCCTCAATCAGTGGGTCGCGATTTGCTCGCACTCAATCTGGTGCGCTGGAATAGTCAGAAAGATGAACGCATGCGCCTCATCATCACACCCGAGGGACAGTCTGCACTTGCCCGCCACATGGCTCCGGCAAAAATAGATCCATTCCAAGCGCAGCATAAAACGCTTGAACAAAAAGAATTGCAATTGAAGGGTCAGCCCCAGCGCGTAATCGTCAATGTTCAAGAAAGCCCCTTGGCTTGGCTTGCCGCGCGCAAATCGCGCAATGGACATGCCTTGATTGATCCAAATTGTGTGCAGGCAGGTGAGCGGCTTCGTCGTGATCTGACATCAGCTTGCATTTTGCCGCGCACCACTAGCAATTGGACGGCTATGGTCAAAGCCGATGGTGGCCAGATTGGCATGACTTATTCTGATCAGGTCATCGCTGCGCGCCAGAGGGTTGATCATGCTCTCAAAGCTGTGGGGAATGAGGCGGCCGATCTGTTGCTGGATGTGTGTGGATTCCTCAAAGGCCTAGAGACCATTGAGAGTGAGCGCGGCTGGCCAGCCCGTTCGGCCAAAGTTGTTCTGGCTCTGGCTTTGCACCAGTTGGCCCGACATTATGGCTATGAGCCGCAGCCTGATCCTGAGCAAATGAATAAAAAAATTCGGCACTGGGGCGCAGCAGATTATCGCCCTTCAATCTCCTGATCCCATCCGCATGCGGTTGAGGAGAGGAGATTAGTCTTGCGGGCGCAGGGCGGTTTTGGCATCCGCCCTGATGCGCTCGATCATGGCACGCACTCCATTGGATCTTTGCGGAGTCAAATGTGCGCTCAATCCCAAAGTCTCGAATAGATCCAGCGCATTGCGATTCAAGATGTCATCTGCACTGCGGCCTGAATAATAGGCCAGCACGATTAGAACGAGTCCTTTGACAATATGGGCATCGCTATCGCCGCGAAAGAATAAAAGAGGTGATTGGCCAGAGCGCGGCTCAACCCTTGTTTCAACCCAGACCTGACTGGCGCATCCGCGCACTTTATTGTGCTCATTATGCGCGCTCTCGGGCAAAGGCTCGAGTTCCTTGCCAAGCTCTATGACATAGCGATAGCGCTCTTCCCAATCTTCGATCAGGCTGAAATTGTCGATAAGGTCATCAATATCAGGCAGCGGCATCCGAAATTCCTTTCGTTGCCTCTATAGGATCAACTGCTTGCCATTGGCCAGATTTAATTTGTCTGACTTAATCAGGCAGGACTTTCTGTGCCGATGCTTTTTGCAGCCCCTGATCCAGATGTGCAGTCTTGACCTTTTCAGCTTTAGCCATGCCAGTGGGCTGCCTAGTGGCAGAGGGTTTGGACGGCTTGGTCTTGTCTGCGGATTGGGGCACGGATTTTGGAACGGCAGGAATTAAAACAGGCTGTGCTGGCTGAGCTGCTCCAGTCTCGCTCAAAGATGAGGCAAGGTTCTGGGTTTGGGAGAATACGAGGGCGCAAGCCTGCAAATTGCTTGAACAGATCGAACCCGTCGCGCTCAGGGCATTAGTCATGGCGCTTTGCGTCTGGCTGCTGACATCTTGTGCCATTTGGGTTTGATTTGACCCTATAGTCGACCAATCCATTGTCGAATAGACTAGTCCCAACCAGAACAGACTTCTCACCATGAACATCATGACTTGCCCCATCGCTCTTTTTGTTGCGATGAGCTGTTCTAACAGAGCCGCCTGAACAGGCGTTCAAGGAAAAAGCTCAATTTCTGAAGGTTTTGGCTAGGATTGATTAACCATTGATACGGCTTTTTTAACGCCGCAAAACCGTCAAACCCCTATATCGGGCCGTTTTGCTCCAAAATGAGCCAATAGGAGGGCTTCAGGCCCTAATTTGGCCTGATGGCCATTTTTGCGTTTAGGGTTCACTTAAGGCCGGACTGCGATTTTGCTCCCCTGAGTTTGCGTATTAGTTCTGAGTGAGCATTCAGTGGCCCGACTGGCGAGTTTGACAACGCGTATATCTGCCCTCGTGCATGAAAGTGCCCGAGGGGATGAGATCGAACGCCTGTGTCATGTTTATTTTCTTGCCGGTCATATGGCTGCGGCAGCAATTGGATTGATCGTTCTGTTGCTCGACCTCACTCTTGCGGGTGTGCCGGCCTTTTCACATGCATTTGCTTATTCGGGCCTTGTCATGGTTTTGGTGGCTGTCCGGCAGGTCTCGCTCAATGGGGATCTGCGACGCGGTTTGATCTGGTCCAGCCTGACCATTCTAACCACGTCAGTGCTGGTCAGTCTCCAGGGCGGCATGTCATTACCCGCCACTTATGCCTGGATCATCGTTTCTATTCTGGAAGCCAGTTTTATTGCCTCCAGTCAATGGATGAAAGTTGTGGCCATCTGTGCCTGCATTAGCGCTCTTCTCATAGGTGTCATGCAAGGGCAGGGGTGGATTCATGCCCCTGCTCATGCGCCAGGCGTTTGGGAAGCGTTACTGCTTCTTCCCGCTGTCATGGCTGCGTGTTCACTTTGTCTTTTGGCCTTGCAGATCTCTCGCATTCGTGTTCGTCGCTCAGCCTTGCAGAATGGGCAGTTTGCAACTTTATGTGACGCTATGGACGATCTCGTTCTTCGGCTTGATCGCTCCGGTGCGGTTTTATCTGCCAGTCGTGATCAATCCGAAGCTTTAGGCTTAAGTATTGGCGAAATTATGGGCCGTGGTCTGTTTGAACGGGTCCATGTTGCAGATCGCCCCGCTTTTCTGCGCCTTGTATCAGATGCGCTTGGCAGTCCGAATGCTTTATCGGTACAAATTCGCTTGCGTGCAGGAGCCATCAAACATGAGTCCGCCGCCTTTGAAGCGCCCATCTTTATCTGGGTAGAGCTGAGAGCATTGCGGCTCAATTCTGCGCAAACTGAAGACAATACTGAAGTGTTGATGATTCTCCGCGATGTGACCTTGCTCAAGGAGCTTGAAATCGAATTGGCTAAGGCGCGCAGCCAGACCGAAGGTTCGTCAGTTTGGAAGGATCAATTCCTGGCCTGCGTCAGTCATGAATTGCGCACGCCGCTGAATGCCATCATCGGTTTTTCTGAAATTCTTGGAGACGATGCGCTCGTACCCAAGGACAGAGCGAAAATTGTTGAATATGCCAATATCATCCAGTCCTCGGGCGAACATCTTCTCTCTGTTGTTAATTCAATTCTTGATGTCTCGAAGTTACAAGCCGGTCGATTTGAGATAACACCGGAGACCTTTGCTTTACCGCCGCTGATTGATCAATGTTTCGACATTGTTAGTCTTAAGGCGCAGTCCAAGCAGATCAGAATGGAAAAAGACATTGCACTAAGGATCGAAGAGATTGTTGCTGACAAGCGGGCCTGTAAGCAAATCCTGCTTAATTTGCTGTCCAATGCTGTCAAATTTACTCCGGACCATGGTCATGTAAAATTATCCCTGCGTCAGGAAGGAAATTCTGTTCTGATCATGGTTTCTGATACCGGAATTGGCATTGCCCCGCAGGACATGTCAAATCTCGGCAATCCATTTTTCCAGGTGCAAAATAATTATGATCGCGCCTATGAGGGTACAGGATTGGGTCTGTCAGTCGTGCGTGGACTTGTGGGTTTGCATGGCGGCAGTATTGCATTGGAAAGCAAGCTGGGAGAAGGGGCTTGTTTTATTCTGCGCCTTCCACTTGATTGTCGCCGCGTCGCGACGACCGACAAGATCGCGCAAATTGAAACTTATGCGCTCCATAGTTCTGCCCCTCTTTCCAATGTAAGCTTGATGCCGCTGGAGAAGAAAATTGCGTGAAGCTCTTGCCCGAAATGATATGGACTTTGTTCTGAGCGGTCCGGCAGGCAGAAAAAAATCTGCTTCCGGTCAACAGCCAGAAGCTAAAAAACGCTTCTTTCTGGTCCAAATACTGGGCTATCGTCCGGCGCGCACGATCATGGGGGCGGCCTTTTCTGCTGTTCTGGTTGGTATCGGAGTGAATGCACTATTCTTCCAGACTGCCCGTCATCCTGCCCCTCTGTTTGGTAGCGTACCAGTACCAGAGGCCCGCAGGCCTGTGGCTGCAAATTCTGTTGCACCGCCGCCATTGGCGGTTGCGCCAATGGTAACAACTCCTGCATCAACCCCACCTGCTTTGTCCCAAACTGCGCCGCAGCGTCAAAGTGCACAAATTCAACAAACGGCAGATCCCATTGGCGCGCTTGCAGCGGGCGCAAGCCTTGCAAGTGTAAGCTCCGGAAAAACGCAAACGGCTAATGTGCCTCAGCCGCAATCACGCCCGCGCGCCAGCGAGGCCAATGAGGTGAAATCGAGTCGTGATCCCATTGCTGCTTTGATTGGAACCAGTGCAAATTCATCAGCCCCGCAAAGCGAAGCGGATAAGGCGAGAGTCCAATCTGCTCAACGGGCATTAATCAAGCTCGGCTTTGTTTTGAAAGCTGATGGCGTCATGGGAACATCTACACGGCAGGCGATTGAAAAGTTCGAACGCGATCGCAATTTGACAGTGACGGGAGATTTGTCAGCCAAAACAATCAGGGAACTCTCGACACAATCGCGTATTGCTATTCCTTGATCATGCATTTGCGCGCTGACATTTGGGTTGCGGCCTATCTTCGTCGCTGTTCAAGTGAGGGCGCTTATGCTGTCTTGCGTCGTCGCGGCGCGGCCGAGGCCGGGGCTATCTTTGTCAAAACCGACAGGCTTGATGGTTTTGCAGCTCTTTATGGCCCGGCGCCTCAGAGCGAATTAGCTGAGCTTGGTATTGATCGTGTCTGGCGCCGTGTGCATGATCAGGATTGGATTGAGACGCTCCAGGTTGAAGAGCGCATAGCCAAAGAGATCAAATTTGATCCTGATCTTTGGTTGATCGAAGTGGAGGACCGACAGGGCCGATGCTTCCTTGATCTGGCAAAAGAGAGCTAATCAGCCCGTTGGGCGCAGCCTGTGATCACTTGGCGTCCGGGATTGTTCCGCAGGCGTATGATCGCGCTCCCAAGTGCGGGACTGAAGCGCAGCTTTATGGCTTTCTTGCAAATGCGCCATAGCTTTGCTTCCGCTTGCATGCCAATCAATACCAAGAATGGAGCGCACAATCATGCGGGCCGCGCGTCGCGAGACATGTTCGAGCACATGGTCAAGCCCTTCGATTGGAACGCTGAAATCGCCCGATAGATCGTGCAAATAAGTGAACACTTCCAGACATGAATTGGTCGGCATGCCCAAAGCGAGCAAAGCCATGGCCAAGGCTTGACCATCGCGGATCAGGGCAAGACTTTGCTCGGGCTGACAGGAAAGAGCCTGTGATAGGCGTTGTGTGAACAGATCAATATTACGAGCCTTGGCATGAGTGATCAGTTCGATACAGGCCTTGATGTCGAGGCCGCGCGCATCGGGCGCATTGGCTAGTCTCAGGGCCTCGCGCTCGGCAGCAAGCAGAATTTGGCCACGCTGATGCGAGTTGGCCTCCAAAAATAGTGGCATGAGTGCCAATGGATCATTGGGCTCGGTTGTCAGCAAAGAGGCAGCTTTGACGGATCTATTGGGTTGTCGCGGCGCTTTCAGCAAGGCTGAATAATGCTCCGCATCAGGTCTTTTGCTGAGCATGTCATGCGCAGACGGGGTCAAATCTGCGCGCTGCGCCAATAAAGTAGCCAGACTCAAACTGCCCATGCGGGCGAGTTCCAGCTGGATGGCATCAGGCATTTTTTCGCGCTGGCTGACAATCAATGCGGCGCATGTTTCATCAACCAGCGCCAAAGCCGCCAGGACAAGCCAGGGCGCAGCCGGATGCGGCACCAATTGACGACTGAGCCAAAGGCGCAAGGGCGCATCTGTATCGGCCAGCATGGGCAGGATCAATTCCTGATATTGATGCTGTTCGCTTTGGCTATGAAAGGGCTTTTGGACGTAAAATTCAGTTAAATCTCGGATCAAGGCAATATGTTTCTGGCTGCGTGTCAGTCGCTCTGACCAGCGGTCGTCTGATAAGCGGAGGTCACTGGAGGGAACGTCAGACATGATTGGGCAAAAATCCACACACTCAGAGGACCATAGAGCCTTCAGGTTGACGCAACATTAACCTTCTTTCCCGTTAATGCCCTCTGACTGTCTCGCGGCGGCACGATACTGGACCGGACTTCCGGAGTGGGGCGATATGGGCGATATTTTATTTTTTAATTTCAAGACGCATGACCATCGTAAATCAGGACAAGTGCAAAAGCAGAGCTCGGCACAAATTGTTTTCTTTCCCGGTATCAGGGTAGATCGCAGTCAGCTTGAGGGGGCAGATGTGCTGCCAGCCAAAGCCAAGACCCGCGGGCCTAGAAAGCCAAAGGGCAAGAAACAGGCGTAAAGCTTAGCGTCCGATCTGATCTGTGGTGCAAGTAATTGCGTTCAGGCGTTCTTGCGCCCGGATGAGATCGCCCGCCTGTGGGGCAAAGGCGCGCAGCAGTACAAAGCCCCGGGGGCTATGGGCGCTCACGCGCAATTCGCTGGGCAGCTCATCCTCTTTGTCATAGGCTTCAAGCATGGCCAATTGGGCGGGGGTCAGTATGACAAGATCAATCCCGCCGCGAATCGCGCTGCGCTCGCTCATCGAGTGAAATACTTCGCCAAAGCGATCATGCAGCGAGAGCAAAGTGAGCTGACCGGTCTCAAAGCGCCCACGCACATGCAGGGGCCCCTGGGTCAGATCAAATCGACAAATCGCCAGCGCCATCGCCGGATCTTCAAAAGGCGCAATAATGTTTTGCGCCGAAATGGGCTCAAGCAAGCTGAGGCTGGCCAGAGCTGTGCGCTGTTCGAGGCGCAGAAAGGCCGTATGCGGCGCCAATCTGGGCATGACCAGTATGGAGGTGAGATGCACCAGCCCGGCCAGAAACAAAACACCCATTAACCAGGGAATGAAGCGCAAGACGCGCTCAGCCAAAGTCATGTGCAGCTCTCGCGCTGAATGACAGGCAGATCGGCTGGCTCGAGTGCAGACAGATTGCTGCGCGTGATCGTGTCATACAGTTTGAGCACGAGCACAAATGGCGTTTGCCCGTCCACCGCCAGCCAATTTCCTGATCTCACTTCGCGGGCCACCCGGATCGTCAGATTGTTCTCTTCATCCCGCACCACTTCGGCCGAGGTAAACCCGGAGCGCCCCAGATCGGTTGCGATCAAACGGCCTTGTTGATCGGTGAGGATCAGTGACCAGGCTCGCGCTTTTGGCACATGTCCCTTGATCAGATAGCTGCAAGAAGGGCTGAGCTCTCGCCCGCTGTCATCCCTGCGGGCGATCAGGCTCAAGCCTTCACCAAGACCAAGGGGAATTTCACCGCTGCGGGCCAGGACTGCCCGTGCATAAGGATCTGCATCAGGTGATCCGGTGCGCGGCCAGGCAGTCCACGCCCCCAGCTGGATGGCGCCAAATCCATAGCCCTGATTGAGCGCATAGAAACTCATGCCCAATCCCAGCACAAGACTGACACAGAGCGCGAGCAGAAGTTTGAGCACAATCGTCATGCCGCCAGATCCTGCCTCAATCAGGCTTGGCACGCGGCGCATCGCCATCGCTTAAATCGGCACGCCGATCCTTGCCCGACTCCGGTCCCACGGCGGGCATATCTGTTTCACCCTTAGCCTCGAAGAAGAAATTTTCCATCTGATCCAGCCGCTTTGTATAATGCCTGTCTCTTATACACATCTGACGCTGCCGAC
>OMIJ01000287.1 GCA_900299065.1 Hyphomicrobiales bacterium | reverse complement strand
GCTTCAGCTGCGCCGCTTTGACGCATCATATGGCCGAAAAACGCACCAGCAAACAAAGCAAGGATCAGATTGATGAAGCCAAAACCGCCTTCCATCAAGTGCCGGAAGGGCAGGCCAAAATCTCCCAAAACACCAATCACGATCGCAACAATGATGAAAGAAAGGGGCAGGGACCATTTCATTGCGACGTGCAATGCAAGGAACAGCACAATCGCCACGCCAAACAACATGCCTGGATGCATACCAAAAATCATCACTTCTTCCCCCTTGCGTCAGCTTCGTTTGAGCTTTCGCTTATTTGGCCATAAATGGCCATATTGTTGCCCGGTACTGGTAATGGAACCGGATCGAAAGGCAAGCCATATTCAATGGCCAAGCGCCGCATATTCAGAACATTTAGCATCGGTAAGCCCTGTTCCGCTAGTCTAAAAACAAGACCCGGCGTGCCATCATGGCAAACAGGTTTTGGCAGAAGCCCGGGTGGCATTTCATAAGATTCGCGGCATGTGCCAAGGCCAATCAAAGCTCCCCCCACATTGATCACAGCCGATGCGTTTTGCCCTTGCGGCAAAGCTTGTATCACTTTGGACAATAATTGATCGATCATCACCGATACGGGTCGCGCATCAACAAGGGGAATGTTTTCACGCTCTGCCGATGCTCGCAAAGCAGCTATGCCTGCCTTATCCATGCCGGCGCCAATCGCGCCTTCGCCCCCGATGACAGCAGCAAAGGCTTTGGTCTTGATTATGCCACGCTGGCGCAGCAGCGATAAAATATCCAGCAGGTTAAAGCCGGGATCATTGGCGCCCCACATGGATGCGCTCAGTGAGGCAATCAATATGGGGCGCAGATCTAAGACTTCGAGTGCGGCAAGTGTTGCGATATCCGCGCCAACAAAAGAGCCGGAGATGACAACCACAACTGGGGAGCCAGCGGGCAGTTTAAGAGTCGAAACTAATTTGACGATGAGGGCTGCCAGATCAGGATTTGTCGCTGTGCGCTTGGCGGGCAATTCGCCCAAGGTTGTCGTTATGCCAGTAAATTCCGCGCCAATCATACCTGTCTGATTAATGTCAATGTCGAGGGGCTGCATTAATCCGCGCTGCATTTTCTCGGCACGCAGAACAGACATGGCCGATTGCATTGTGCGCGCAGCAACGATCATTTCCGATATTTGTGGCGCGATCTTGCGGGGCACCAAACGCTCGGTGAGGAGTAGGCTTGCGATCAAGCCAAGGGCGATGAGTGCAAGCCAGCGCGTTTTGATCTTCTGATGCGGTTGAGTGGGATTGCCAAGCCTTGTCATAGGCGCACAATCATCAAAAGACACAGGCGTGTGATTGCGGAGGCAATTGTGAGCATGAGGAGGCTTGGCAAAATACCCTGTCGGTCAAATTGATGCCCCAAAAGGCCCGGTACTATGAATCCAATGCCCGCCCATTCGAGATGGGCGCTCGTGAGGGCAGGTGAAAACCATTGTGCAGCAATGCTCAATGTCATGCCGATGAGCAAGATCAGCGAGAAGCGCCGATTGCCATAGAGCATCAAATAATTGCTCAGCCATCGTACCAATCCATAGCTGAGGAGAGCAGCAAGAATGAACCCGATAAGCGAAATGGGGCGATCCAGTAAGAGTGCGACATAGCCGGGAACAATCACGCCGCCTGCCGAGAGGCCGATGAGTTCGGTCAGCAGGAGCGAGACCAAGACACCTGTCACAAGCGAAGCGGTTAGCATGAAGTATGGGCCTGCGGGCTTTGAGTTTGGCGAATGTGTTCGACTAATCTCTCGCCAAATCCTTGGAAATTGCCAATGCCCCAGATCTGCGCATTTTGTGGCAATTCAGACATCATGTGCGCAAGAGCGGCTTGTGGATCCCTAATGTGCTCGTGCTCGAGAAGATGGCTCTTCAATCCCAGCTTTTGCGCCAGACGCTGGGCCCAATGATCACCCGTGATAAAGAGTTGAGGGGGTGAATCTAGGCTTGCCAGAAATGTCAGGAAAGCGCTTGAGCGTAGGGGCCTGTCACCTCTCGCATTGATTATCATCGCGTGAGGCTTGTGCGCAGAGTTTTTAGCCAGAAGAGCGCGCAATGAGACAACATCATTACAGGCGAACGCATTGATAAATTCTGCGCTTTTGTTTTTGATTGTCACCGATGATGTGAATTGAAAACCTGGATCATGCGGCGCTTGATCCATGGCACGCTCTACCTGTGTCCCTTCAGCGCCAAAGACAGCGCAAGCGGCGCGGGCCAATTGCTGATTGGCATTCAGAGCATCGTCTACATCTGTGTTGACGATAATGACGTGATCAGCGATTTGCTGCGCCATAGCAAGCAAGGGTTCTTGTGCGCATTCAGCCGAGAGGATCACATGGCCGTTTTGCGGAAGTGCAAAGGCTAAAGCCCTCGCCATGGCCTGAGGATCTTCGCCCAATTCTTCGAAATGATCGGGACGCGTGTTGGTGATCACATACAAGTGAGCCTGCACCAGATCTTTCTGGCTTGCAGCAATGAGTTCGGGGCGAATGGCCATGCATTCAACCACGACAGCATCAACTTTCAGTTTTGCCGCGAGTGAAAAGAATTTGATGTGCTCACGAATGGAGGCGGGTCCTCGGCGGGGCCAATCGCGATCTGTGCCATCAGGCATGATTAAGCGCGGTGCTGATCCCGTCGCCTTGGCCAATACGCGCAGGCCAGAGGCTCTGAGGCCAGCGGCAATCATGCGCGTTGTTGTGGATTTGCCTCTGGTTCCGGCGACATGAATGCGAATTCGAATGCGCCGGACATTTCGGTTATGCGACCAATTTGTCCAGCTCAAAAAGAGCAAGGCCAGTGAGACACTGGCCAAGGCTAGAATGAGCAATTTGCCATCCCGAACATGCTCGCCTGCCAATAACAGGCTTGTCAGATCAGGCATGAGGCTTGATCAGGCGCCGCCAAACATATCCTTGAGCGGATCTTTCAGCTCGATCACGCTCTCGATGACGGTCAGGGGAATGTTGCCAGCTTTGGCGATCTTGGCAAAGGTGCCATCAGCATCGCTATCTGTACGGATGATCAGGCGATCAGCGCGCGGAGCGGCCAGCTCGATCAGCTGATTGGACAGAGCATCGCGACGGTCTTCACCGCCCATATGCAGCACGACGACATAGAGCCCTTTCTTCTTGGCCTCATCGAGCAAATGCGTGGTGCGAGCCAATTCGTCCTTAATGGTGATGCCAGCATCGCCAAAGCCCTTCAGGCTGGCGCCAACTGCGAGAAAAAGGGTCTTGTTCGCGCCAATGCCAGCAGGCTCCACATGCGCGTCATATTCAAAGGGAATCCCTGCGCGCTTGACGGCCAATTGCACCTGGAATGCATCGAGGCTTTGGCCAATCGAGGTGACGAGCACGGGGGCAGTGGCCTTGCCCTTGTCCTGAGCCAGCAGCTGGCCAGGCAGCATGGCCAGAGTTGAGACCGCGAAAGCAGTCAGCGCGAGGCGCCGTGTGATCGAAGATGTCTTCATGGGTTTTCCTCATTTTCCAGGATTCTGACACAGCGTGAGCGTGTCAGGATACGTTGAAATAATCCGGGTTTGTTTGGATTGGTCGCTTTGTCACGAAATCAACCCGCTCCCTTATCCTGAATTTCGCACCGTTCGGCTTACATGTCCAGAACCAGTTGAAACTTCTGCCCTGCAAGTCGCCTTTATTCAGTCTCTGCACTGTAGCGGGTAATGACTCCGCCAGTAATGGTATAGCTTACCGCGGCCAAATCCGTATCCCGCTCGCCAATGGTCAGCTTTCCAGTCACCCAGACGGGATAGAGCAGGCCCTGATCGGGGCGATAATCGCCGAGATCCGAAACATAAATGATCTGATTGGCGGGCGGCGGGGGAACATGAATGCAGGCGCCTACATAGGGTACCAGCAAAAACTCAGAAATCCTACCCTTTTCAAAGGCCAAAGGCGCGATGAAGCCGGCAATGCGAATCGTCTGGCCATTGAGATCTGCGCGCACGTCTGAGCTGCGTGGTTGCAAGGCTTTCATATTGCCCAACCCGCCAAAGGCATCGGCCATGCGGCGGGGCGTGGATTCGAGATTACTAATGCCACCCAGAGCCCGCGCAAGGTCAGGCATGGCACTTTGTTGATCAGCAGAGGTTTGCGGCAATTGATCATGGGTGATCACACCACGCGGCAGTTCTCCATCCGAAAGGCGAAAGTCTTTGGCATTGGGAGCCGGTTGCAGATCGATCCAGTCAATGGAGGTCACATTGGTGAATTGCGCAAGGCGCTTTTCATCCGTAGTGCGCATGTCGAAACCCAACGCCGTCAGCAAGGGGCGATGCAGGC
>OMIJ01000286.1 GCA_900299065.1 Hyphomicrobiales bacterium | reverse complement strand
TGCCTCAGGTGTGCGCGGCGCTTCAGGCGCTTGCGGTTGCGGAGTTGGAGTCTCAGGTGCGCGTGGAGCTGGCGGTGCTGGAGCTTGCGGCGCAGGTGGCGTCACTTTCGCTGGCGGATTGCTCCGCGGTGCCTCCGGTGTGCGCGACGGCGCGGGTGAGGCAGGAGGATTAGCCTGCGCAGGCGGATTGAGTCTTAGTGCTTCGGGAGTCTCAGACGAACGAGGTGGCTCCGAAGTTCGAGGTGGTGCTGGCGTGGGCGCGCGAGGTGTCTCTGGTGCAGGCGGATTGGCGCGAGGCGGCGTGGGCGAAGCTGGATTGCTTTGCGTTGGAGGATTGGCGCGCGGCGGCGTCGGAGATGCTGGAGGATTCGCCTGCGCGGGTGGATTGCTGCGCGGAGCCTCTGGCGGAGGCGGATTCGCACGTTGAGGCGTTGAGACTGGCGGTGGAGAAGTGACTGGTGGTGTTACAACCTGTGTTTGCGGCGGCGGTGCGGGTGATGGCGCAGGTGTCGCTGTCGGCGCCGGCGTTGGGGCGGATATTGGCTGAGAAGTCGGCGCGGGATTAGGTGCCGGCGTTGGCGGTGGCGAGGGTGCAGCAACCGGATTTGGCGCAGGGGGTGAAACTGGTGAAGTCTGCGCTGGAGTTGCAGCTGCAGGCGCAACAACGGGGGCCGCAGCAGGCACTGGTACTGCAGGCACTGCTGCTGCAGGCACTGCTGCTGCAGGAGCTGGAGCGGCCACAGCTGCAGGAGAGGGCGCGGGTGCGGCGACTGCCGGTAAGTTCACATTGGGGGCAGCAGGATTTGGAGCAATAGCAGTGGGCGCAGCAGCATTTGGCGCAACTCCGGCCGGGCCGCCCGGAATTGGCGAAGCTGTCCCTGGCAAAGCGCCTGGCTGCCCAGCTCCCGGGGGCGGAATTTGGAAATTGCCCAAATTGTTGAAAATGACTGGCGGTAGCTGGCCCGGCCTTTGCGGCGCAGGATTAGGGTCAGAACGTAACAAATCCATTCCAGCCGTTGATGGCTCGGGAGGCGGCACGCGCGTTGTCCCAACAGCAATTTTGACAGGCTCACTCTCACGCTTTATCTCAGCCAGATCCAGGCCCCGGGCGGCCAGATCAGCCCCATAGAACTGGATTTCAGCTTTATAGGCCCCTTCCAGACAGGCTTGATCGCCTCCGCAAGCTCTGATCTTGGCTTGAAAGGCCTGCGCTTTTTCCTTTGCAGCTTTTTGTTTGAGGCGGAAGGGATCCTTCAGAGAGGCAATGACATCCGATCTCTCGCGCAAGAATTCGAGATCCTTCTCCATTGCTTGCACATTTGCAGAAGGGCAGGATGCCGTTTGGCTAGGATCACCCGAGAGCTGACATAGCTCGAAAGCCAGCGCCTCTTTCTGGGGCACTGGCCAAATCACAAGGGCCAATCCAGCCAGGATCAGTCCATACTTATGCGGCCAAAGACCCATCAATGCCCCCAACTCGAGGTTAGAACGGATTAAAGAGGGGCATTTTTAGTCTCGAAAACTCTGCCGTTTGCCTTGCCCAGGAACTGGCCGGTTTGCCTTGCCAAAGAATATGCTAAGATCAACCAAAGACAATCAGGAGCGACCGACCATGTCCGAGGCCCCCAATCATCAAATCGACCATGCAGCCGCCGAGCGCGAAATTCAAACCTTCAGCTTTAAAGCTCCGGATACTTACACAAGGCGCAAAGCCATTGTGCGTCTAGCCGGCACTGACAGAGGCCAGACGGCAGTTCATTGCCTTGGTCAGGGCGGCGAAAACAATCTGCATTATCACGCAGGCGTCGATATCACGTGGATGGTGCTGAAAGGCCGCGCCCGTTTTTATGGCCCTGAGGATGTGGTGCGCGGCGAATTTGGGCCGCATGAAGGCATTCTGATCCCCTCGGGCGCACGTTACTGGTTTGAGAGTTGCGGCACTGACGATCTCGAATTGCTGCAAATTAAAATGTATCATCGCGGCAAGGGCACGGATAAGCGCATTGACGCCGCCCCGCGCGATTTCGACATTATGGAAGGCGCCAGCCATTTCGAGGCGGCCAAAGCCTGATCTGAAAAGCTGCAATCTTCCTTCAACCCATTCAAAGGGTCGCGGCGCCATCGTCGCTGCCCTATTCTTAGGTTCACAATCCTTTTGTTTTTAGCCTTTTGCTTTTAGCCCAAATGTCCCAATTTAACCAGAATGGTTGAACCAGGCTGCGTCACGGGTCTATGCGTCGAGCCAGGTGGATTTCTAATCCAGCTCCCCTTGGGATAGCTGCCCAGTTCATCGACAAAAGAGCCTGATAAAATCAGCATTTCTTCACCAGCTGCATGTGTATGCTGGGTAAAACTTGCTCCCGGCGCCCAGCGGATCAGCGACACATGCTCGCGGCCAAATTGATGTAAGGGCAATTCGGATAATCCCTCCACCCTGCCCTCGCGCCATTGCGCATCATTGGTGTTGATTGAGAACTGATGCAAATCGCCTTGCTGGAACTGATGCAGCTTCACAAAGATCGTGCAGCCATCCTTGGTAAAAGGCTTGTGTCTGGTCCCAGGCGGATTGCGCACATAGGTCCCGGCGGGATAATCGCCATGCTCATCGGAAAATACGCCATCAAGGACAAAGAATTCCTCGCCTCCTCCATGTGTATGGGGCGGGAAATAGGAATTGGGCGCATAACGAACAATCGTCGTGGCTCTTGCCACTTCACCGCCATTTCGATCGAGCATCATGCGCTCGACGCCTGCCATTGGAGAGGGAACAAAAGGCTCTTCTCCGGGCAAAACGACAGCCCTTAAGCCAAGATCGGCTCTGATCAACAAATGACGCTGTGTATCACGTTCGAGGGTCAACATTTTAAATATCCTGAAATCTGCAATAATCCCCATATAAGTAGGCGCGGGAGGAATGCAAATACCCTGCATCAAAATTCATTCTAGGCCAGAACAGCTCGGCCTTTCATCCTATAATTGCAGATAAATCATCAGTTTTGACAAGTTCAGACCTGTCCCATATGAATTTTTGCTCTTGGCGAGTTCTGATGCGATGGCCAAAAGGCCCTCATCAATCAGATGGGAGGATAGCGTGCAGACAGGAACATCAGGATCGGACATGTCCGATGTCTGCATTCGTATCAGCAATGTCAGCAAAAGCTATGTCACCAATGCCGGGACACATCTTGCGCTCAATAATGTCTCACTGGATGTGAAGGCGGGCGAATTTCTTGTGCTGCTCGGCCCTTCGGGCTGCGGCAAAACAACCTTGCTGCGCGCCATTGCCGGGCTGGAAGAACTCAATGCAGGAACCATCAGCTACGGCGATACGGTTTAGAGTGCACCCGAACAGAATCTCTGGCTGCCCCCAGAAGATCGCCATCTTGGCATGGTGTTCCAATCCTATGCGCTCTGGCCGCATATGAATGTTTTTGACAATATCGCTTATCCCTTGCGCAATCTGGGCACATCCAAAGCCGATATTACCGATAAAGTGCAAAAGGCGCTCGAGCGCATGGGACTGGCAAAGCAGGTCCGGGCTTTCCCCGGTCAATTATCAGGCGGACAACAGCAACGTGTGGCCTTGGCGCGCGCACTCGTCTCGGAAAATCCAATCATTCTTTTTGATGAACCATTATCAAATCTTGATGCTAAAGTGCGGGCGCGTTTGCGTATTGAATTAGCAGACCTGCAACAATCCCTCGGCTTTGCCAGCATTTATGTCACGCATGATCAGGCCGAAGCACTCGCACTTGCTGATCGTATTGCGGTGATGGAAGTCGGGCGCATCGCACAGATTGGCACGCCAGAAGATATTTATGATCGCCCTGCTTCGCGCTATGTCGCTGACTTCATCGGCAGTGCCAATGAAGTGAAGGGAAAAGTCAAAGATTTATCGGCAACACAATGCACCGTTGAAACCGCACTGGGACTTTTCACAGGCCCGCGTCTGGCGGGTGTGGATGCACAGGGTCAAAATGTGGCCGTCATGTTCCGCCCTGAGCATTGCAGCATAGATGAACTCGATGGGACTTCGCCCAACGGCATCACAAATAGCCTGAGCGTAGAGATCGCCCATCAGGTCTTTCAAGGCGCGATTGTTGAATATGTCATGCAATCAGCGTCCGTGCGCTTCATTGTCAGTCGCAACGGGACAAAACGTTTGACCTCCGGTCAGCAATGTCATGTTGCCATCCCGCACTACAAGACCATGATTTTCCCCCTGCCATTAGACCACAGCGGAGCTTGAGAAATGTCGGCTCCCGCTCCGATCACAGATCAACGCAACAGGGCGGCCCCAGCACGACGTCAACATACGCGCAAATTACCCTTTGATGGACTGATCAGCCTGACCATTCTGCTTGTGGCCTTGTTTCTGATCGCCCCGCTTGCTTATACAATTATGCGCACTTTGTCGGAAGCGCCCGCAGGCTGGGCCGATTTGATGAAATCCCTAGATTCGGGAATCCTGCCGCGCATGCTTGGCAATACGCTGATCGTTGTGATGAGCAGCGCGCTTTTGGCGACGATTATGGGCGCGATTTTTGCAGTTCTGCATGAGCGCACCGATGGCAATCTTGGATCAATGGGTGAGCTCTTGCCTTTGGCGCCTTTGATTGTGCCTCCCATTGCAGGTGTCATTGGCTGGGCCATTCTACTTGACCCCAATGTCGGCGTTCTGAATATGCTGTTACGCAAATTCATGCTAATTTTCGGCGTTGAACTTGGGACCGGCCCGCTTGATATCTATTCCCGCGCCGGTTTGATTTATGTCACAGCGCTCTATCTCGTGCCCTATGTGTTTCTGGTCGTCTCGGCAGCCTTGCGCAATCTTGATTCTTCGATTGAAGAAGCCTCGCGTGTCAGCGGAGCCCCGCCCATTCGCACATTAGCGCGGATCACTCTGCCTGCCATTCGCCCCTCTTTGCTGGCCGGTTTCATTCTGGCGGTCATTGCCGGCATTGGCCTCTTCTCTGTGCCGATTGTTTTGGGCACTGCCGCACGGGTCGAAGTCGTCTCAGTTTTCATCTATCGCTTGCTTGATCAATTCCCGCCCAAATTGGCCTCGGGCCTTATGCTCAGTGCAGGCATGGTGGCGCTTGTGCAAATTCTGCTCGTGTTGCAACGTTGGGTCTCACCCATTGAGCGCGGCGCCATGAGTGGCGGACGTGGCGGACGCTCCGGCCGCATCAGACTTGGCCTGTTGAAACGTCCCGCACAAATTCTGACCGGCCTTTATCTCATGGCAACGTCTATTTTGCCTGTCGCTGGTCTGCTTGTTGTCTCGTTTCAATCCTTCTGGACGCCCATCATCAATCCCAGCCAATTCAGTCTGGCCAATTATCGTTTCGTCTTGTTTGAAAATGGCCCGACGAGCAGAGCCTTTACGACAAGCTTCACTTTAGGGGCGGCCACTGCCACTCTCGCCATGCTGATCGCCGCCATTGCCATTCTGGGCACACGTCAACGCAAAGGAAAATCTGCGGGCCTCAGCGACTTTGTAATGAACCTACCCGCCACCCTGCCTCATACAGTGATCGGCATTGCCTTTCTGATCAGCTTTACTTCGCCCTGGATCAATCTCTATGGCACGATTGCCATTCTGCTCATGGCCTATATTGCAATGGCTCTGCCCTTTGCCGCACGTGCGGCCTCTTCAGCGGCCTCGGGGATTGGCATGGATCTAGCGGAGGCTTCGCGCATTGCAGGCGCCAGCCCAGCAAAAACCTTTGCGCGTATTTTGTTCCCACTCGCTCTGCCGGGCCTTTTGGCAGGCTGGATCATCGTTTTCATCCATACAGCTGGCGAAGTGACTGCATCGAGCCTGCTGGCCGGGGCGCGAAATCCTGTGATTGGCCGCATCATGACCGAATTATGGGTGTTTGGCAGCTTCCCCCAACTGGCGGCAATGTCTATCATTGTGACATTGGTGACGTCACTCTGCGTCGCGCTGATGCTCTTCATATCGCGCCGATCAGGACAATCAGGCTGGACTTAGGACTGGCCTGACTTTGGACAGACTTGCATTAGAACAGACTTGCTTTAGGAAACGTCAAAATCATAAAACACGGAAATCAAACGAGGGCACCATGAAAACATCACTGACACGCACATTGCTGGGCTCAACATTCGCAGCCCTCATCGCCACAAGCTTTTTGAGCCCTGCTGCACAGGCGCAAGCGCAAGTCGATCAAGCCTTGATCGATGCCGCTCGCAAGGAAGGCAAAGGCTCTTTCTATGCCGTCACCGATCCCACAATCATTCAGGGCTTCACGGCCAAGTTCAAAGAAAAATACGGCATTGAGCTGGAAATCACCCGCCTGATCTCCGGCGCACTGGGTCAACGTCTGACCACAGAATTTGATTCCGGCAATCCCGTAGCTGATCTTGTGTTCGATACGGATAAATTATTGCAAGAATCGCTCGCTGCCAAAGGCATGTTTGCCGAACTTGGCAATATTCCCGGCCTTGATGCTTATCCAGCCAGCACGAAAAATGCTTATTCGATTGTCGTCTCGCACATCCCCTATTCGCTGGTCTGGAATAAAAATCTCATCAAAGATCCGCCCAAGGGCTGGCAAGATCTTAGCGATCCCAAATGGAAGGGTAAGCTAATGTTCATCGACCCGAAGGTCGGTGGATCGCCCGCGCAATGGCATATTCTGATGCGCGAGACTTATGGCGATGAGTTCATCCGCGCTCTTGGGCAAAATGGCACAATGGCTCCCAGTGTCGTGCCTGGCCTGCAACAGATCGCAGCTGGCGCCAAGGGCGTCTATGCGCCCGCCATTCATCAGGTCGTCGTTGGCCTCCTATCGAAAGATGCCCCCATTGAGGAAATCTTCCCTCAACCGACCATTTCATCTGACACCAGCATGTTGATCATGAAAAAAGCGCCACATCCAAATATTGCGCGCTTGCTGGCCGCCTTCACGCTGAGCGTGGAAGGTCAATCCATTCTCAACAAGGATGGCTTCTCACCCATCCCCAATGTGCCTGGCACCTTACCCTTGCCAAAATTGACTAATCCTGATCTGCACAATGCCAAGGAAAAGATTGAGCCCGTACTAAAATTGCTGGGCCTGAATTAATTTGGCTGAGTGAAGGATCATCATGAAAGCGCTTGAGGGTATACGCATTCTGGACCTGACTCATGCCTTGGCAGGTCCATTCTGTACCTATCATCTGGCCCTGCTGGGCGCTGACGTGATCAAAATCGAAAAGCCCGGCATAGGTGACGATTTTCGGGCTTTCGTGCGCGAGCCCGGCTGGGCAGTAGGTTCAGCCTTTGCCGCTGTTAATGGCGGCAAACGCTCGCTGACGATCAATCTCAAAAGTGAAGAAGGCCGTCAGATCATTCGCAAGCTTGCTGCCCAAAGTGATGTGGTGGTTGAGAACCAGCGCCCCGGCGCTTTGGATGAATTGGGCTTGAGCCTAGCGCAAATGCGCACAGACAATCCCGCTCTTATTACCTGCTCAATCTCCGGTCTTGGCGCCGGCCACGAACGCTCGCATTGGCCGGCTTATGACCACACGATTCAGGCGATGTCTGGCATGGCTTGGTCTGGTAGCGAGACGGACATACCCTCGCAGGGACGTGGCTTCAGCATTGATTGTTTCACTGGCTATCTCGCCCATTCTGCGATCCTCTCAGCCTTAGTGCGCAAGGGGAGCACAGGCCAAGGCCAGCATATTGATGCGGCCATGCTCGATGCCACAATGGTAATGATGGGTGTGGGCCTTGTGCGGCAAATGATCAGCGGCGATCGCATCAGCGCGACACAACCCATTGTGCAAGACCGCCCGACCGTCGGACCTTTTAAAACCAAAGACGGCTGGATCTGGCTCTCGGGCAATTTCCAAAACCATTGGGTCAGCCTGTGCAAAGTCCTCAGTGCTGAATATCTCACGCAAGATTCGCGCTTTGCGACCAATGAAGCGCGCTTGCAGAACAAGGATCAATTACGCGCAGAACTCAATGCACTCATTGCGCCGCATTCCGCCGCTGATCTCGAACGCCGTCTCATGGAAGAAGGCGCGCCTGCCTCGCAAGTGCGCACCAGTCGGCAAACCATGGAACTCGATTGGCTTGAAGCTCGTGGCATGTTCCAAACCAATCAGACCCCCGAAGGGCAAGAGTTCAAAGTGATGAATGCCGGATTTGTCACCGATCAGGATGGCCCCAGTCTCGAGCGCCCACTGCCAGCGCTGGGCCAACACAATGATGAAATTCTTCTCAGTCTTGGCTATCAGACATCAGATATAGCACGCATGCGAACACAGGGTATTTTATGAAAGAGCAAAACAGCGCATCCTTGCAGAACTTGTTCGAGCATTTTGCCAATGTCTATCACAATCGTGAGCTCGCAGCGCAAAAAGCCCACCAACTGGGTCGCAAGATTATTGGACGCACTAGCCATGACATTCCTGTGGAACCGCTTCTGGCAGCTGGCTTCTTTCCTGTCCTGATTACGGCAGATTTATCGCGCGCTACACCCTTTGCCGATCTCTATGTTGACCCCGAATTACCAGGCGAGACGCGCATATTGTTCGAATCCATCTCGACGGGTGATCAGGCCTTTCTCGATCTTTTGATCCTCGCTCGCGCACAAGACAAGCTCTATTATTTCCTCAAAGAGATTTATCGCTTGGGCCGCGCGCCTCATATGCCGCCTTTGCTGATGCTGGATCTCATGCCCAGCCAGCGCGACAGCGTACTCGCTTATAATCGTAATCGCTATCAGGCTTTTCTGGATCGCCTCAAACGTTTGTCCGATGGCAAGCTGACAGCTGACAGCCTGAAGGCAGCTTGTGTTTTGACGAACCAGATTCGTGCCTTGCATCGACAAATCCAGGATTTGCGCTTTGAAGGCCGCTTGTCCGGCTCCCAGGCTTTGAAAGTGATTGGCGCTGGCGTCTTTATGGATCTGAGCGATTATGCGCGTGATCTGCAACAGCTGATCACCCATCTCACGCTCCGCCCCGCCATCTCCAAAAAAGGCTCTGGCGTGATGATCATTTCCGCCGAGCCGCTGCGTTTCACGCAATTGCATGAAATGATCGAGGATGTTGGCGGCACAATCATGGCAGAAGACGATGTATGGGGAAGCCGGACAGCCTCACATGACATAGCCGCTGATGGATCCATCGAAGACGCGATATTTGCAAAATATACGGTGCATTCATCTGGTCCCGACTCCTTTCCTGCCAGCAAGCGCGATGAGTTTCTAAATGAAATGCTGAAACGCGACGAGATTGGCGCGATTGTGTTTTATGTGCCTCCCAGTGATCGCAAATTGGGCTGGGATCTGCCGCGCCTGACCCAAAAGATTGAAGCAACGGGGCTACCTTGCATCAAATTATTTCACGATCTGGCCAATCCAAAGGGCGCAGAATCGATCAAATCTGAGCTGCGCGAATTTCTTGCCAGTCATCACACACTCATCACACAGCGGGGGGCATGATCATGTCGAACGCCAATTCCTCTGCGACCATGAGCCGAGAAGAAGCCAAACGACGCCACGAGGCTTTGACCCAACTTGATGTCAGCCGCAGCTTACGTAGCCATCAACGCGCTTGGTTCGAAAATCTGCGCGGTGAAGTCTTCGAGAACAAGCGCCCCTATGCTATTGTTGGCGCGCTTGTGCCGCATGAAATCCTTGAGGCGCTTGATCTGCCTTTCATCACCGATGTCTGGTATTCAGGCCTTGTCGCTGCCAAGCGCCAATCTGGCTATTATTCGAATTTCCTCGATCAGCAAGGCTATCATCGCAATCTCAGCCGCTATGCAGCCCTGACTTTGGCTGTGCTGCTTGATGAAGAAAATCCCGACAAGCCCTGGGGAGGATTGCCAAAGCCCTCCTTATTATGCACATCCATTAATGAGCGCAGCACGGAGATCATGTCCGCTTTCTCGGGCGCGCCCTTCATTCCCATTGAACAACCCGTCCTCGATCGCCCGACACCCGAATGGTGGAAAATGTCGCGCTGGCAGTGGGAGGATCTCGACGGCGATTATCGCATTG
>OMIJ01000285.1 GCA_900299065.1 Hyphomicrobiales bacterium | reverse complement strand
CGGATATTATCGCCCGCATTGTGGGTGAACATATGTCCAAGACCCTAGGCCAGCAGATTGTCGTTGAGAATATTGCCGGTGCTGGTGGCACGACTGGCATTTTGCGCGCCAGCCAGGCCACACCGGATGGTTATACAATCATGATGGGACATATGGGCACACATGGTGCGGCCCCGGCGCTCTATCCCGGTCTGAAATATGATCCGGCCAAGGATTTTGAGCCTGTTGGCCTTGCGGCCAGTACGCCGATTTTGATCGTCGCGAAGAAGACAATTCCGGCCACCAATCTCAAGGAATTTAATGGCTGGCTGAAAGCCAATGAGAGCAAGGTTAACCAGGCCCATGCAGGCGTTGGCGCTGTCTCTCATATGACTGGTATTCTTTTCAATGCACAAGTTGGTATCAAGCCTGCCGCTGTGCCTTATACGGGCACAGGCCCGGCCTTGAATGATCTGATCTCTGGTCAGATCGATTATATGACTGACCAGATTGTGAATGTGGTTGAGCAAATCAAGGGTGGTTCCATCCGTGCTTATGCGATAGCAACGCCCGAGCGCTCACCTGCGCTTCCTGATGTGCCAACAACTGTCGAACAGGGCATGCCGGAATTTCAAGTGATTGCCTGGAATGCGGTCTTTGCTCCGCTAAACACCCCCAAGGATATTGTTGCCAAACTTAATGCAGCTCTGGTGAAGGCACTGGATGACGAGGCCACTCGCAAGCGTCTGCTTGATCTGGGTGCGGTTATTCCTGACCAGGCGGGACGTACACCAGAGTCTTTGCAGAAGCTGGTTGTCAGCGAATTGGCTCGCTGGACGCCCGTTCTAAAGAATGCACCTAAATAATAACAAACAGTCTCACACTCCTGCGAGGGCCGTCCATTGGGCGGCCCTTTGCGTTGCATGCTCTTCAATCAAACAATGTTATTGAAATAAGCTCAGAAAACAGGTGAGCACTCGAGATGAGTAGGGCTGTAAGACTGAGCTGACTTTATTATATTGGATGAAGATCACAGCCAGTGGCGGGGATATTTTTCCCCGCGTAATTTATTCACCAAGCAGGCAATCGCAATAACAAGCAAACTGCCTAAAGCAATCGGCGTAATCACCACTTTCCAGGAGGCTTCAGTCATTATAACAAAATAAATCGTCGCAGCGGCAGGCGCATGCACCGTCCTTGTCAGGATCATGGAGACAATTGACAAGAAGAAAGAGGTTGCCACGACCATGCTTGGCCAGGGCAGCCATTGCATGACGGAAATGGACAGAACAGCACACAGCACTTGCCCACCGAGCACAGCGCGCGGCTGCGCCATTTCAGCCTCAGGGAAAGCAATCACGAGAAAGAGAGATGCAGCCAGAGGCGGCACGAACAGGGTTGCTCCGAACATAGGGCCAAGGGCATCCGCCAAACTCGCCATAGCTGCAATGGCGCCTCCAATGATCAGCGCTTTATAAAGGCGGTGCTGACGATAACGAATGAGATTTTGCTCAAGACGCGCGCGTGGTGACATTGAGCGGCGACCTAAAGCACAATGGACGATGATGAAGCGGGCTCAGATTTGACGTCAAGCAGTCCTGTCACCCCGAAGCGAGGGGACGAATGGAATAACACAAACATAATCAATCCGAGCCAGCGATAAGTTGAATCCGCTCATAGCCCGGATTTGAGCAAGAGGCCAGTCATAAAATTGACAAGCCTGTGACCTTTGTGAGTCTCAAAAGACTCTAGCTGGCGAGCGAGCGCCGCATATTTTCAAATTGAGTTTGATCGATTTCGCCACGCGCATAACGTTCAGCCAGAATGGAGAGAGCAGAGCTATGGGCCTTCTGTAGATGATTGGCTGAGTCCTCTCTGTGCGATGGGCGCGCTCCAGTGAAGATGCAGCTTAAACCCCAATACAGGAAGCCGATAACCGCCAGCCCTAGAAGGATGAACAGCAAGGGGCCCATCAAGCCGAAGAAATGCCAACCAAAGGCTTCACCGCCCCACATATGTTGAGTATCAAACATCATCGGTCCTTCTCCATAAAGAGAGTGAGGTTCCTGAAACTCGTCGTCAGGACGAGTCTGGGTTGCGTGGGCAGGGAAGAAAAAACCGACTTGATGAGGGCAAATGCCTGATCAAGCCCAATGCCACCAAGCCGCGCATTTTCAAAGCTTGCAGACACAGGTTCAAAAGTCATTGATCTTCATCAATTCTGGCGCTTTCAACGGCAAGGGCTAAGGAGGCAAGGTCAATCGCTCAGTGCATGGCGGGATTATAGGCCTTGCATCTGACAAAACAGCGCTTTATTCTTAATTTATGATCCGCCGCGTGATCCTTTCCTGTATCCTTGTGCTGGCATGGGCTATGATTGCTCCTGCCGCATTCGCGCATGATCATTCCATGTCTGTCTCTCATCATCACGAGCGACAGGCCGCGGTTCACGAAGCGAGGCTCGCGGATCACATCCCAAGTCATCAAGAGCCAAGCGCGTTCAGATCTAAAGAAAGTCTGTTCACATCCAAAGCGAGTGTCGTGCAATCGCTGTGTTTGGATTGTACGAGCGATCACGATCAAAACCATGATTGTGAATGCTGCTTTCCCGGCAATCATCATTATATGTGCCAGCCATCTATTGTGATGCAGGATCAGCGCCGATCCATGCCGATTATGCGTCTAACCCTCTCATGGCAGGCTCCAGACGAACAAAATCCATCCGGTCTCGAGCGACCACCCAAAATCTGATTTCAGAATTTTATCTTGCTGACTTCATGTCTGAAACATGAGGTTGCTGGCTATGTCCGGATTTGGATTTTATCATCATGTTTGTTCGTCATTCTTCTGTGTGCGCAAGTCTTGCGCTCATTGTTCTGTGTCTTTCTGGTTGCGCAATTCAGGCGCCTGCCTATCTGATAGCGCCTACGGATCCATCGCGTTCAAAACCAAGTGATGTGCGATCAGTGATCAGTGATGCAAGGGATTGGCCTATTGTAGAGTCGGGCAAATGGGGCGATCTTAATCGTCAGATCACACCCAAGGGGGCCGGCAAATGAAGATGCCGTCTTGCTTCCCTAAAATGAGCGGATTGATCCTGCTGGGCATGGGCCTTAGTTCCTGCGTCAGTGATACAGGCTTTGATGCTGTCAGAGATCTCACAAAAGCAGAGATTGATGCTCAGGCTGTGCAAATTGGCACTGATGAACAAGCGCTCGAAGCGCAGCAAAAAACCAGAACTCTTCTGCGCTCAACCCTGAGCGCAAAGACCGCTGTGCAAGTCGCACTGCTCAACAATCGCAGCTTGCAGGCCTCTTATAATGAACTGGGTCTTGCCCAGTCAGATGTCATTCGCGGCTCGCTTCCAGCCAATCCTCGCTTATCAATTACCAAAAGTCAGGGATCTGGCGAATTGGAAATAGAGCGCGAAGTCATTGTCGGCTTATATTCGCTGCTCACCCTGCCAATACGCGCAAGCATAGCGCAGGAAAAATTCAAAACTGCACAAATGCGCACGGCAGAATCTGTTTTGCGTTTAAGTGTGGATGTGCGCCGACAATATTT
>OMIJ01000284.1 GCA_900299065.1 Hyphomicrobiales bacterium | reverse complement strand
TCTAGGCGGTGGTCAGGTGCATGCCATTGTTGGTCCCAATGGGGGGGGCAAGACTAGTCTGGTGCGGGCGCTTTTAGGACAAATGCCCTTTACCGGGAAGATTACGATTGAGGAGCCAAATAAATCCATCATTGGCTATGCGCCGCAATCGCTCGATCTTGATCGCACTTTGCCCTTTACTGTTCTTGATGTGCTTGCGGTGATGCAGCAGACGCGTCCGGCTTTTCTTGGGCGCTCTGCGATTAGCAGGCGGGCGCAGAATGATATGCTCGAGCGTGTGGGCCTTGCGTCCAAGGCCAAACGTCTGTTTGGCTATCTGTCAGGTGGCGAGCGCCAGCGTCTCTTGTTTGCCCAAGCACTTTTGCCCAAGCCAGATTTGCTGATCATGGATGAACCGACATCCAATATGGATTTGGCGGGGTCGCATTTGGTTGAGGCCATGGTTAGTGAGGTGGCGCAGCAGGGCGTGACGATCATCTGGGTCAATCATGATTGGGAGCAGGTGAGGCGGATTGCTCATACAGTCAGTGTGATCAATCGTCGTGTGCAAGCGCATGGTCCAGCACAAGACATTATGAAAATGTTGATGCAGCCGGAGCCAGTCTGATGGTTGATGTCTATGCAATCTTACGATCATGGCTTGAAGCCTTGGCCAATCTGGGCCTGTTGCCGCAAGCCATGTTCTTTCAATTTGTCAGCAATGCGGTGATTGCAGCTTTGCTCATTGGGCCGCTGCTGGGCATTTTGGGTACAATGGTTGTTGTCAAGCGCATGGCGTTTTTTAGTCAGGCAATAGGCAATGCGGCTTTGACGGGGGTGAGTATTGGCGTGCTTTTGGGCGAGTCCAATTCCTCCCCCTATATTTCAACCTTCGCCTTTTGTGTCATCTTCGGATTGATCTTGCGCTATACGCAGCAAAGAACCAGTCTTTCGAATGATGTTTTGATTGGTGTCTTCTTGTCGATCTCGCTAGCGATTGGCGCTTCCCTTTTGCTGTTTGTATCGGCACGCACCAATACCCATGTGTTAGAGAATGTGATGTTCGGGTCCATTCTTACAGTCAGCGTTACAGATCTCAATATTCTACTTGTCGTTACTCTGGCCTGTTTAACGCTGATCGCCTTTCTCTATAATAAAATGCTCCTTGCGAGTTTGAGTCCCAGTCTGGCGCAAGCGCGCGGGGTTGATGTCAGGCTTATTGAATATATTTTCGTGCTGGTCATTACTTTGGTGACAGTGGCCTGTGTCAAAATTGTCGGTGCAGTGCTGGTCGAGGCTTTGCTGGTTATTCCGGCTGCAGCCTCGCGCAATATTTCATCATCCTTACGAGGCTTTGTTGCCTATTCGGTGATCATTGCTACATTGTCCTGTCTGCTGGGCATTATCGTTCCCATGCAATCGAATATTCCAGTGCCCTCTGGTGGTGCCATTATTCTGACGGCAGCGTTTGTGTTTATACTCACAGCATTGGTACGCAATCTTGTGCCACGGTTTCGCGTGGCCTCATGATCACTTTTGCCCGCAGCCTCCTCGCAGTTTTTGGTTTTGCTCTCGCTTTGATGCCGACCGTCTTACAGGCGGCAGAGAGTATTGTTGTCTTCACATCCTTGCAGCCGCTTTATTCGATGGCTTTTGCGCTGAGCAAAAATACCAGCATTGATGTGCGCACCGTCCCCTACAATTTGCCCGGCATGAGCCAATTATCTCGCGCTTTCACGCGGCTGAATGCGCAAGCTGTGCAGGATCTTGAACGTGCCGATGCGGTGATTAGCATTCGTAGTCTTTGGCCTGAAGATCCGCTGTATCGTGAAGCGCGCGCCCGCAATATCCGGGTCGTTGAAATTGACGCAGGTCGTTCTTTGGCCAAGGGCTCGCCCAGCGTCATGGTGATCAGCCAGCCTCAATCGTTCGTGCCCTGGCGCAAAGCAGGCACGCCGCAATCGCAGAAATCTTCACCCTATGCCTGGTTCAGCCCCTCCAATGGAATTAGGATGGCGGATCTCATCGCAGCAGACCTCAAACGCCTCGCGCCGCAAGATGCCGAGCGCATCACTGCCAATCTTAAAGAGTTCAGTAGCCAATTGCAGGCTTTGCGCGCTGAATTTGAGACGCGCATTCTTGAGATTGAAGATCCGCGCTTGTTCGCTCTCAGTGATCATTTTGTCTATTTGACTAATGAATTCGGGATAGAAGTCAGTGGTTATTTCCTCGAAGAAGATGTTTTATGGACTCCGGAGGATCGTGCAGGGCTTGCTGCAATGCTCAAGGCTCAGTCCATCAAAACAATTTTGCATCATTGGCAGCCAAGCACCGAAATTGAATCGACCATTTTGCAAAGTGGTGGACAATTGCTGGTACTCGATGATGGTGAGAATTCGAATGGGGATAGTGCAGCAGTCAAGCCCGATCCAATGGCCTATCTTACTGTTTTACGCAGTGACCTCGAAGCACTTGTGTCAGCTTTTCGCGGCCTATAGGCGAGTGGGGTAAATAGCCAAGATGCTGCGTTGCAACAAACAAAACGCGGGCTGATAAGTGAATGTTAGACTTGCTCTGAGCGGGAGAGTTCAAATATAGTTATAGAATCTAACCGGCTCGAAAGGCCGGAATGATCATAATGGGGAGGGATAGATGCATTTGAGAACCTTAAAGCATGCGATTTCTTACGCCGCATTGGCCGGTGTGCTGATTGCTCCTGGTGCTTATGCGCAAACGGCTGCGGCCTTGAAGGTCGATGTTTTGTCCTCACGCCCTGAAATGGTCAGTGGTGGTAGTGCTCTGGTTCGCGTTTCTGGCGCGACAGCAGCTCCCAGCGTGAGCCTGGGCGGCGCTGATGTCTCTTCTGCTTTTAAAGCCGATGCCAAAGGCGGTGGCTATCTGGGCCTCGTCAATGGCCTCAAGGATGGAGATAATCAGCTCGTCGTCAAAGCGGCAGGCAAGGAAGCCAGCGTCACTCTGAACAATCATGGCATTAACGCGACTTTGTTCGCTGGCCCGCAGCAGGTTCCTTTCATCTGTGAAAATGAAACCCACAAGCTGCAATCGGCCAAGGATGACAGCTGCGCTGCTCCCCCGCGCGTCGATTATTATTATCGCAACAAGGGCAATGAGTGGAAGCAATTTGACCCGGCAGCGGCTCGCCCCACCGACATTGGCACGACCAAGATTGATGGTAAGGAATTCCCCCTGATCGTGCGTCAGGAAAAGGGCGTCATCAATCGCTCGGCCTATCTGATCAATATTCTGCATGATCCGGCAGCTGGCCCCGTGCCGACACCTGGCAATGCTTCACCCGGCTCAGGCTGGAATGGCAAGCTTGTCTATAGCTTTGGTGGTGGCGTGCAGGCCAATTACCACATGGGCCGTGGCTTTGGCATGACCGGCACGGATAATAAATTCTTCATCGAAGATATGGGTGGTGGTCTTTCTGACACATTCGTTACACGCGGCTATGCAGTTGCTGCTGGCTCCCTGAACGTGATGGGCACTAATAATGACGATGTGAAGTCGGCAGAAACCGTTTCCAAGATCAAGGAATATTTTGTTAAGACCTATGGTCCAGTGCAATTCACCATTGGTCATGGTGCGTCTGGCGGTTCCATGCAGCAGCATTTGATCGGCAATAATTACCCCGGTCTGCTGGATGGTGTCATGCCGGCCCGCAATTATCCTGACGTGATGAGCTTCTTGCAGCCTCTCTATGATTGCGAATTGATTGCTAAGGCGACTGAGACCTCTTCTCAGAAATGGACCTATGAGCAAAAGGGCGCCGTGGCTGGTAAATATTGGGGCTATTGCGTCAGCAATGGCACGCGTTATCCCAATGCGCGTCCGACCTTCTGCGATGCGACAGTTGCTGATGCGATCGCCAATGATCCGGCCTTAAAGCAAAAGGGCGTGCGCTGCACGTTCCAGGACAATCTGGTCAATATTTACGGCCGTGATCCCAAGACTGGTTTTGCCCGCAATCCCTTCGACAATGTCGGCGTGCAATATGGTCTGAATGCCCTCAACGAAGGCAAGATCTCATTCGATCAATTCCTTGATCTGAATGCGCGTATCGGCGGTCTTGATGTTGATGGCAAGATTGTCCCTGCTCGTCAGGTGGCTGATGGTTTGGCGCTGCGTCGCGCTTATGCCAGCGGCCGTGTGAACACGGGTGGCGCAGGTCTGGCGACAACGCCGATGGTTGACATTCGCTCCTATGTCGATGGTGACCCCATTGGTGTTGGCGATGCCAATGTGGACGTGCATGATGGCTATCACAGCATGACCATGCGCGCTCGTTTGCTGAAGGCCAATGGCACAGCTGCCAACCACGTCATTCTGACAACCGCCAGCAATGGACGTGTGCAGCTTGATACACGTGGTCTGGCTTCGACCTATGGCACACCACTGACGCAAGTTTCGGCTGATGGTTTGGCTGCGCTCGACAAATGGCTGACCAATATTGCCAATGATAAGAGCAATCTGCCCCAAGCCAAAAAGGTCGCCAAGAACAAGCCTGCCGATCTGGTTGACGCTTGCTTCCCCACCGCTCAAGGGCGTTTGGTTGGTCAGACTGAAAAGATCACTGACATGGCCAAGTGCAACAAGCTCTTCCCCTTCTCTGGCGATGCCAGATTGGCGGCAGGTGCTCCGCGCACATTGGATGTCTTTAAGTGCCAGCTGAAGCCTGTGAGCGCTGCTGATTACAAGTCCAAGCCCAATGCTGCCCAGCTCGCCAAGCTGAAGGAAATCTTCCCCAATGGTGTGTGCGATTATAAAAAGCCCGGCGTTGAGCAGGTTGCTCTTGCTGGCACATGGGCTGTGTTCAAGGGTGATGGTGAGTTCACTAACCTCGACAAGGCCAAGAAATGAGTCTTGCTGAATCTTTCAGCAGAAATTAAATCGATGAAGGTGGCATTGCGACGCGATGCCACCTTTATTTTTTCCCCTCATGCTCCTAGACTTTGATGAAGTCATTGGGGCTTAACAGGCATCCCTTGCAATCATCTTAGACCCCAATACGTGCTTAGGGGGATTGTCCCATGCAGACCAAAAGCTTTTCTTTATCTGCCTTGCTCTCAGCTTTGTTTAATCCAGCAGAACGTTTTCTCAGGCCCTGCCTTATTGTCGGCATGGTGAGTTTATCTTTATGGAGCGCTCCATTGCAGGCGCAGGATGCAAAAACAGGATTAACGGGCGAAGCTCATGCGGCGGATCTCGTCCAGGCCCGGCAAATGCTGATGGATGCGCTGGAAGAGCAAATGATGGCTGTAGAGGCGGCTCTTTCTGGCAAGGATCCCAAGATCGTTGATCTGCAAAATCGCGCCTATCAGATGAACATTCTTTTCAGCGCTTTTCCGCATTTGTTCGCACCGCAAACTCAACCGGCGAAGGGCAATGATGATCCCGGCTATCAAACCAATGCCATGCCTAAAATATGGCAGGATTTTGAGCGCTTTTACGAGGATGTCCAAAATGCCGCAGGTATTAGTCTGGCTGCCAGCCAAGCTAAAGATATGCCCAGTTTCAGAGATCAAATAAAAAAACTTAGAAATGGCTGCGATTCCTGCCACGCGGAGTTTATGACCCCTGTCAGCGATCCGCATGGTCCATAAATTGTGTCCTTAATGTTATTATCGCTTGACGCTGAAATAGACATACTGCAAAAATTCTAAAGAAGACCCTTTTAAAAGGCTTCAGAGGTGATTCAGCCCTTTGGGTTGAATGTTATAGGTCAAAAGGATCTATCATCTCAGCTAGGGAT
>OMIJ01000283.1 GCA_900299065.1 Hyphomicrobiales bacterium | reverse complement strand
GTTTGGGCACAATGGAGAGGGTTGTTCCATTGAAAAGGCTCTTCACGCCGAACTCGTTACCGTATTCGTTGATAATCACAGCGCGATCGAGTTTGAGCTTGCGACACACATTGCCAAAGCTCGCAGCCGTTGATGTAAGTTTATCCGCAACAGGCTTTGACATAAGAAGGCCGGCTTGTTGCCAGGGCACTTCCATCGCCATCAGCTTGGCGAGCGTGACACTATGCGTGTCATAGCCGCGTTGATGCAGATGCATCATCCACGCTTCGCTATCCGCCAGATTGTCTGTTACGCAGAGGATGGATTTCATCGCTCGTTCCCCGATACACTCGTTCAGAGAGGTAAAGGCAAGAGCAATGCCAACTTGTCAGGGCCATGCTGTCCAATGCACCGAAAATGGCCAATAATAAATACTAAGTCTATGTTTTTTCAGCATTATTAAATTTGACGGTCGAATCCCTTTGAGGGCTCGACTCAGTCCATTTTCACATCTGTGCCGAATTTTCGACAGGCTCGAAGCTGGGATATAGCCCGATCTGTCCAAATCCCGACGCCCGTCAATTTTTCGTCAAAGCCAACGGGTGAGGAGGGGACCGTCAGCTTTGCGTCCACAGCAAGTTTGGGGCCAGTTGCGGATTGATCGCCCTTAGTTGAGAAGGAAAAGTCGATCTCATAAATTGTCACATTTCATTAACCCTAATGCGCAGCCAGTTCCATTGCGAGCTCACTATGCCCCTTTCTCCTCTCATTGCAGTACATATGACCTTCGCCCTATGCGCTGTGGCTTTGGGCCCCTTTGCACTCTGGGCCCGTATGGGATCTGTGGCGCGGCCCCATTGGCATAGAGCTTTAGGCTATGCTTGGATCACTTGCATGATTGGGGCGGCGCTCTCAGCTACTTTTATCAGAAGCACGCATCAGCTGAGCATTTGGGGCTTTTCACCCATTCATCTGCTGATCCCTGTCACGCTCCTTGGCCTGTGGCGCGCCTTTGATCATTTAGCAAGTGGGAATTATCGCGGCCATCAACGCACAATGCAGACCCTCTATGTAATGGCCTGTATCGTCACTGGACTGTTTACGCTCCTGCCACAACGCTATCTGGGTAGATTATTATGGGGGGAGTGAGGGGGGAAGTTTTGCTATCGAGCGGCCGCTGATTTGCTTGATCCCATGGGTCAGTATAAGCCTGCCCTAATATCCCTGCTTGGCCTGATCGGCCAAAAGACCAAGGTATTCTCAGTCTTTGCTGTGAAGCAAAAGACAACATCCATTTTCTGGGTACTGGCGGAGGAGGTGAGATTCGAACTCACGGTAGGCTTTCACCTACGGCGGTTTTCAAGACCGCTGCCTTAAACCACTCGGCCACCCCTCCGGATCGGGGCTCTTCCTAGACAATTTTTTGCATTCTGGCCACCCTCAAATCGCAATCTTCATCCTCTTTCGCAGGATCAGAGGGCCTTGGTCTGCATCCATGCCGGTTTCGGGCCAGCTCATTTGCCTTTTGGGTCAGCTTATTTGCCTGTTGGGGCAGGCGCATTGGCCGATTGGCTTCTGGTCTCTGCTCCGTTCGGTTATGCAGGGTCCTATTTCTGCCGCATTTGGCCCTGATAGGGGGTGCCATCCTTTCTATTGGTTAACGATAAACCCAAAAAGCGGCCCGATTTTTCTGACCCAGGCCCCTAAGGGCCGACCTTGGCTTGAGCCTGACCCGGGCTTGGCGTAAAAGAAGAGGCTTTATTGACTCTATCCGCTTGCTTTCGGGCCGCTTGGGCTCGTTTTGTTTGGTTTGATAACAAAGGTTCGTCCGGTTTGATCCTGCCCTTGCTGATCAAGACAAAAGACAGTTTGACCCTGCGTGGCCTGCTCAAGCCGCCCGCACGTCTGAAGAGTCATAAGAGCGTGCAGGCACGCCGTTCGCGCGCCTCGCGCCCGTCTTTCCTTTTTTTATTGGCAGGTTCTGCCCTTCTGGCAGGTCTGGCCGGTTGCGCCCAGCAGCCTGGCGGGGGCAAGCGCACATCTGAATTTTTCCCCTCCAGCAAATATGGCCCGGCCAGCCAGCGCGTAGTCAATGAGGGTGAGCCCGTGCCGCGCGGTGGCGGACAATATCTGGTCGGCAAATCCTATACGGTCGCCGGCAAACGTTATACGCCCAGCACAATGGCCGTTGGTCAATCTCAATCGGGCAAGGCTTCCTGGTATGGCGCGGCCTTTCATGGTCGCAAAACTGCCAATGGCGAGGTCTATGACATGGCCTCAATCACGGCGGCGCATCCCACGATGCCGCTGCCCAGCTATGCGCGTGTGACCAATCGCGACAATGGCCGCTCCATCATTGTGCGTGTGAATGATCGTGGCCCCTATCATGGCAATCGTGTGATGGATTTATCGAGCCGCGCCGCCGATGCGCTCGATTATAAGCGCATGGGCACAGCCAATATTAAGGTGGATTATCTTGGCCCCGCCGGTCTTGCGGGTTCTGATGATGCCATTCTCATGGCCACTTTGCGCACCGATGGACGTCCTGCGACATTGGATGGCGTCAATCCCAAATCGCCCATTATGGTGGCTGATGTCAGCCCGGGGGCTAATGTCTCCTCCTCAGCGCAAACATCTTCGGCCCAGCAAAGCTCGTCGCAGCCGGGCGCACTTGAGCAGGCGGCCCTTGCATTGTCCGCACTCTCGCGGCCAGAGCCACAGGCAAGCACTAATGTGGCCAATAATGCGGTTGCAAGCCTTGGCTCCAGCTCCACGCCAGCGCGCTCTGCTGAAACAGCACCCGCCCCCGTTCAATCTGCAGCTGCTCCGCTGCCGTCCCTGGTTGGGGTGAAGCCAGCTCTTATGCCAGCCAATCCGCCGCTGCCGCCCACACGGCCCTTTGATCTGGGCACAATACCGGGCGCCAATGTGCCAATAGCCGCACCGTCCTTGCGCTTGCGTCAGGCGATGATGCGCTGACGCATCCCGGTCGAACGACACGAAGTAACTGCAAACACTCATTGATTTGCCCTTAAGGACGGTGCAATATAACCCCTTCTTGTGGCCTGATTGTTCTGAGGGCTTGGGGTGAAAAATCTAATCCTCTGCCAGACCTTCCGTTGCATAGCTGTGATCAGCCTTGCTCTTGGCCTGATCGGCGGATCAAGCCTGTCTCAAATTGCTCATGCGCAGCAAGCCTCACAATCAGCGCCTTTTTCCACGCCTGCGCCCTATGCCATTTTGATGGATTCACAATCTGGCACCGTTTTATTTGAGAAATCCGCCGATCAGCTCAATTCTCCAGCTTCGCTTGCTAAAATCATGACAGCTGAAGTTGTGTTTCAGGCGATCAGTGAGGGCAGGCTGAATTTAGATGACACTTACACAATCTCACAAAATGCCTGGCGCAAGGGCGGGGCGCCTTCGGGTGGTTCTACCATGTAT
>OMIJ01000282.1 GCA_900299065.1 Hyphomicrobiales bacterium | reverse complement strand
CTTCGCATAGTCAGTTAGCTTGCAAAAACCAATTGTGCTGCAGGCGCTAAATTAGATTGCATTTGAATCATTTCAGAAGCTCAAAAACAACAGACTCCTCCTAAATTTCTCTGCGATTTCACTTCGATATTTGCGTAGCGTTTATTTTAGGGTTGCGTTTCATGGCTATTCAACTCAATTTCAATGTGCATAACACTTCTGGCTGGAATGGTGATCTGGCTCTTCTGGAGCAAAACATCCAGGCCGCCGCCAATCTCTGGGGCAATGTCTTTACCAATTCAGCTCATTTCACCGTGACGCTGAATTTAGTGAACACCACCAATTATCTGGCCTCCAGTGGTCCTAGTGACCTCCTTTATGCAGGCAAGAGCGCTGGTAACAATTTATGGCTCAGCTCGACGCAATTATCCTTGTTCACCAATGTCAACAGCAATGACGGGGCTAACAACGATATCGAGCTCAACGTTGCAACCAATTATATACAGGACGGCACTGTCCGGCTGAACACCAGTCCTTTTACGTCTGGAACCTCAGTACTTGCGGCAAATCAATTGGATTTCATCAGCATAGCCCAACATGAATTAGGCCATGCCTTTGGCCTGTTTGGCTGGCGCGATGTGACGACAGGCACGCTCCCGTCTGATGCGATGAGTTTGTATGATCAGCATGTCGTAGTTCGGAATAATGGCATCTACTTTGTTGGCGAGAATGTGAGCCATTTTTATCCAAATGGCCTGCAGCTGGCCTTAGGCTCTCTTTACCATATGGGCTCGCTTGCCCAGACCTCTGATCCGCTCAACACAGATTTGATGAATCCCTTCGCTCATTGGGGCGCACATGATCAGATCAGTGCTTTGGATGCGGCGGTCATGGCCGATCTTGGCTATTCGACGAGCTTTAATGACATTTTGCATTTGCGGCCCGGCATTACATCGATCAATGCCGGCAAGGGCGATGATGTGATTTATTCTGCTTCGACCAATGATATGATTGATGGCGGGGAGGGAATTGATCACGTCGTTTATTCTGGTGCGGCGCAGAGCTATAGGCTGAGCATTTCGGCCTCGGGTATCAGCGTCACTGATGTGAGAGGCATTGATGGCAGTGATCTGCTCAGCAATGTCGAATATATCGACTTCAGCGATATGACGCTGGACACATCCTGGTTTGCCAAAACCATGCAATTGGATGCTTCTCACCTCACCAATCTGGTTGAGCTTTACATCGCCACTTTTAACCGTGCGCCTGACGCTGTAGGGCTGAATTATTGGGGCGGACGCCTCGCCGATGGCATGTCGCTGGAAGATATTGCCAAGAGCTTTTTTGACCAGCCCGAAACACAGGCCAGCTATTCTCCAAATATCTCGGATCAGGCCTTTATCACCAAGCTCTACCAAAACACTTTGGGCCGTGCCCCTGATTCCGAGGGGCTCGCTTATTGGACAAAAGAATTGCAGAGCCACCATATTGATCGTGGGCATTTCGTTCTGGCCTTGATCAATGGCGCTCATGCCAGCTCGGGCAATAGTGCCGATGCGCAATATTTACTCAATAAGGAAACTGTTGGGGCGCATTTTGCTCTTGAGAATGGCTTGAATGACCTGCCCTCAGCTAAATCCGTACTCAGCGGGATCGGACTGAATGAGGCCTCGGTGCATTCGGGACTGGCGCTGGCCGATAATTATCTGAGCCTGGCAAGCCAGCCTGCATCCTCTCAGCTTGTGGTTCAGCTGATCGGACTGCCTGCCTGAGTGTTCACGCTTGACCTTGCAAGGCAGGGCGCGCAAATGACGACCTATGACATCGGCAAAAATGATCAGCGATTCGTTCTCGTTCAGCGAATCCGTCAGTGAGGTGGCTTCAGTGAGCGAGCCGGGCGGCATTGCCGATCTCTTGCCGCAGCTGGAGAATGTCATTCTGCGTCTATGTGCTGAGATAGGCGCGGGCAAGACTATTTGCCCCACAGAGGCTGCCAAGGCGATGGCATTAGAAACTGGCGGGGGTGAATTGGCGTGGCGGGATTGGCTTGTAAAAGTCAGGCGCAGCGCAATTGATCTTGCCCATGCAGGACGCCTGGTCATTTATCGCAAGGGCAAACCGGTCGATCCGGACGATTTTCGTGGCGTTTATCGCCTCGGATTGCCGCGAAGCGAGTAAAACACCTCTCGATCCAGCTAAAGTGCGAGGATTATTTTTACCCTCGGACAAGCCTGATATGGGATTTGGCTTTCCTGATCCACTTAAATAAGATCATATCTCACTGAATTTGAGCGACCTCAGGAGCCTGACGGCTGAGCTTTTATGCGTCCTGACGAAAGACGAGGCCTTTGCGCTAGCAGATGACACAAAGTTTTTGGACAAAACTCGCCCGTTTCTGGGACGGCGATCTGACGCTCTTGGGCGTGCCGCCTTTGGATGATTATGCCGCTGGACGTGTACGTGTTGAGCAGATCAATACCGTCATTCGCTATACACAGGCGATGATGATCGCCAATATCGTCAATGGCGTTGTTCTCGTGGCGGCTTTATGGACCAGTGCACAATCGACCCTTTTGATGGTCTGGCTGCTATCGCTTATTGTGTTTTGTATGGCGATTTATCTGCGACGCACGCAACGCCCGCATAAAAAACGCCCGATGATCATTTCTGCTCGAGTGATGCGTTTGTCCTCGATCTATGGCGGGCTATTGGGATCAATCTGGGGGCTAGCGCCACTCTTGTTCTTTGCCCAATCCTCAACCCATGGCCAGATTGTTATGATCTGTCTCACTTCAGGGATGATCTGTAGCGGTGCCTTTGTTCTGGCCACTCTGCCATCTGCAGCTGTGTCTTTTACCTTACCGATCACTTTGGGATTTATCATCGGTGTGCTGCAAACAGGCGAGGCCGTCTTCACCCCGGTCGCCATTCTCACCATTGTCTATCTGGTGGCGATTGTTCGCGCGGTCATGACGTTTTCGCTCCTTCTGGTTAATCGCGTCCTCTCGCAGATTACCAGCGAGAAAGCCGCCGAAACGGATGCGCTGACCGGATTGCCTAATCGGATGTGTTTCAAGGGGCGACTTGAGAATGTGATTGAAGATCTCACGCTCAATGGCATTGGTTTTTGCATGCTCTATCTCGATCTCGATGATTTCAAATCGGTCAATGATCGCTTTGGGCATGCAGCTGGTGATGATTTGTTGATCGGGGCGGCTGACCGCATGCGCGCTTGTCTGCGAGAGACAGATTGTATTTCACGCCTTGGCGGCGATGAATTTGCCGTCATCGGCACAGGTATTAAAGAGACTAAAGATGCGGAGCTATTGGCCGAGCGTCTATTGGCGACCTTTCGGGCCCCGTTCCAGATTGCGGGAGAAAACATCATTGTCCATCCCAGCATTGGCATTGCTATGGCGCCCTTTGATGGTGAGGATGCGCAAAATCTGCTGCGCAAAGCTGATGCGGCTCTGTACCGCTCGAAACGCGAGCGACGCGGCGGATTTAATTTCTATCAAGATGAGCTGGATGGACTGTCGCAGGAACGCAAGGCCATGGAGGCAGATTTGCGCCAAGCTCTGGTCGCCGATCAGTTCCATCTCGTCTATCAGCCCTTTCTCAATCTGGTCACGCATGAGGTCACGGGCTATGAAGCTCTGCTGCGTTGGGAGCATCCTGAACACGGCTCCGTGCCGCCAGCTCAATTCATTCCTATTGCAGAAATGACCTCGCTGATCGATGAAATTGGTGATTACGTGCTGCGCCATGCTATTCAAACAGCGTCAACATGGCCCGCGCATATGCGCCTTTCCGTCAATCTCTCGATCCGCCAATTGCGGGATCATTCGCTGGTCGACAAAATTCTTGGCTATCTGCACCAATTCGGTCTGTCGGCGGATCGACTGGAGCTGGAGATCACAGAGTCAAAAAGCATAGCTGGCATTCAACAAGTGGTTGAGACACTGCATCAGCTGCGCGCGCATGGTATCTCCATCTCTCTTGATGATTTTGGAACAGGCTATTCCTCGATGACCTATTTGTGTCATTTGCCAGTCGACCGCATCAAGATTGATCGAATGTTTATTTCCTGCATTGAGACCCGCACTGAATGCGCTTCCATCGTCAAAGCCTCTGTGCATTTGGCAATGGATCTGGGGCGCAAGGTGATTGCCGAAGGCGTCGAAACGCCTGCCCAATTGGCTTTTCTCGAAAAGCTCAATTGTCATGAGGCGCAAGGCTATCTCATCGCACGTCCCATGCCGGCTGATCAGATCCCGGGCTTTCGGCCCCAATTGAAACTTAAGCGCCATAGCGCAGCCTGAGGCTCTGCTGCTTTGAGTGCTGCAGGCGGCTTACTTTAGCGCCTGATCTCGCCTTCGAAGATTGCCTGATCTGCCCATTGGCGGGCATTGGCCCAGTCTTGCTCTGTCTTCACCGTCCAGGCCATGACGGGCAATCCAATGCCGTAGCGACATAAAAACGGCACGGCATGCGGCATGTCCTGCACACAATAAGACAGAAAATCAGGCATGCTCTCGCGATAATGGAGAAAATGCGCCAGACGATAGCGCGCCTGATCATCTAGGTGAATATCCCCCTCAGCCTCATCGGCTTGCGAGCCATAGTCTGCCATAGCCACGACACCTAGCGGGAAATAGCGAATGCCCAGCGGCAAACGATTTTTATGTAAATGGGCAATGATCTGCGGATCAAAACTTTTGAGTGCCATCGGCCCCGCATAGGCTTTGGCGATGGCGGCCGTGCGCTCGGCCAATCGCATATCCCCGTCAAACCGGCTCTTGATTTCGCAGATTAAAGGTGTGCGTTTACCAATGAGTGCGCAGAATTCGCTCAAGGGCAGGGGGTGATCCTGGCTTTCTGCTAGTGTCAAGGCAGATAGCGCCCGCGCATCAAGTGAATCGACCCGGCCCTGCGCTTTTGTCAGGCGCTCCAGAGTGAAATCATGAAAGACAATAGCCTCTCCATCGGCGGAGATTTGCACATCACATTCAATTGCGCATTGCTGCTCTATCGCCAGACGCGCTGCCGTTGCACTATTTTCAATAATGCCTTGCTCTTTATTATGTAGCCCGCGATGTGCAATCGGGCGGGATGTCAGCCAGTCAGGTCGAAAGACAGGCATTATTCCACCTCAAAAATCGCTTCAATTTCCACGCAGCAATTGAGCGGCAATTGCGCCGCTCCCACAGCCGAGCGAACATGACGGCCCTTATCGCCAAAGACAGCAACCATCAAATCAGAAGCACCATTGATCACACCGGGTATAGAAGTAAAGCCGGGCGCAGAGGCAACATAGCCGGTCAAGCGCACACAGCGACGCACCTGATCCAGCGAGCCCAGAGCAGATTTGACCTGTGCCAGGATCTGAATGGCGCAAAGTCGAGCAGCTGCTTGGCCATGTTCGATGCTCACTTCGGTGCCTAATAGTCCCAAATACGTCCGCTCAATCTGGCCATTCAGGCCAAAAGCCAATTGCCCGGAGATGAACAACAGCTGGCCCGATCGCACAGCGGGCACATAATTGGCAAGCGGTGTCGCTGGCACAGGTAAAACTATGCCAAGGTTCAGGAGATTTTGCTCTGCCGAAGTCACTTCAGGCCTCATCGTTTTATACTCAAGGCGGGTCTCCCCACTTGGAAGTGGTTTACTAAACCCTAAGTCTAGCATGCTATTGCATCTCTCGCATCGATTCGGATCAGGATAGACCCATGCGCCATGTCTTCTCCACCTCCCCCTGGGGATTAAGCAGGGGTCTATTGGCCTTTATTTTCCCACTGGCTCTGATCCCTCAGGCACAGGCGCAAGCTTTATCCAATCTGCCTTTGGCGGCGCATCGTGCAATTTATGATCTCAGCCTCCTCAAATCGACTGGGGATTCTGCACCCGCCTCAGCCAGAGGGCGCATTGTGTTTGAATTTACAGGCTCAGCTTGCGAAGGCTATGCCGCCAGCTTCCGGCAATTGACCGAAGTGCAGTCACAAGAAGGCGACACAAGCAGGTCAGACATGCGATCGGCCACATTTGAAGATGGCGATAGCCAGAGCTTCAATTTCAAAGTTGAAACGGTCAACAATGGCCGCGGCGCCGATGCTGTTGATGGCCGGGCCATGAAATCAAAAGACGGGGCATTGTCGCTAGATTTGCGCAGCCCCAAGCGTGCCAAGCTTGATCTTGATCATCGTGTCGTCTTCCCGACGGAGCAGATTTTGCGCATCATTGAGGCCGCAAAGCAAGAAAAGCGCACATTGGATATGAAAGTCTTTGATGGCTCTGATGATGGCCGCAAGATTTTCTCGACCCTCACCTTGATTGGTAAGGAAGCTGCCAATCCGCCTGAGGAGAAGGCAGCACAGATCAAGGCGCTTGAAACTGTGCGTCGCTGGCCGGTGAAAGTCAGCTATTTCGATCTCGCCAAGAAAGAGAATAATCCTGATTATATTATGTCCTTTGATCTTTTTGAGAACGGCATATCCGGCGCGCTCAAGCTTGATTATGGCAATTTTATTCTCAAGGCTGAGATGACCGGACTTGAACTATTGCCCCAGAGCGACTGCCAGAAGTAACAAGACCTAGTCTTCCGCTTCGTCCTCATCGAGGGGCGCAGCTCTGTTAATACTGGTCTCTTCCCGTTTGTCCCGATGGGGTGAGAACACCAAACCTTTGACGATCGCATCTTTGCCAAAACGTGCACGCAGCTGATCCATCGCCTGTTCACGCGCTTTGATTTTGGTCACTTCCTGATCGATCAGATCACCGCGATCAGCCAGATCTGCGGGCGTAAAATCGCTTATGCCAATTCCAATGAGGCGAAAGGCTGTGCCATCCACTTCCTTGCTCAATAAATCGCGGCCAGCTTCAAAAATGCGCATTGCCAATTGGGTGGGTGCGCCAAGGGCTCTGGCCCTGGTCCGCAATTTGAAATCGGATGACTTCAATTTCAAAGTCACACTTTTGCCGGCAAGCTTCTGACTTTTGAGCCGCGCAGAGACTTTTTCGGATAACAGAAACAGGCTTTGCTCCAGCTTTTCGCGCTCGGCGATATCTTCATTAAACGTTGTTTCAGCCGAAATGCTTTTGGCGCCGCGTTGCGGAACAACAGCTCGATTATCCATGCCCTGCGCCAGCCGCCACAGCCGTTGACCTTCGGGACCAATTTTACGTATGGCGTCTTCAACGGCGACATTTTGCAGATCGGCAATGAGACGAAAGCCCATTTGCTCGAGGCGCGCTTGGCCAACCTTGCCAACGCCCCAGATCATGCCAACTGGTTGGCGCGCCAGAAACTCTTTGGCTTCAGCCCGGCCAATCACGGCATAGCCGCGCGGCTTATCGAGATCAGAGGCCATTTTCGCTAAAAACTTGCAATAGCTCAGCCCAATTGACACCGTAATCCCAATCTCATTTTCAACCCTGCGGGCAAATTGCGCCAAGGTCTGTCCAGGCACGCTGCCATGCAAACGCTCGGTTCCCGACAGATCAATAAACGCCTCATCAATCGATAAAGGTTCAACCAATGGCGAGAGATTGAGCATCATCGTGCGGATTTGCCGACCGATCGCGGCATATTTGCTCATATTGGGTTTGATGATCACCGCATCCTTGCACAGGGCACGTGCCTTGAACATGGGCATGGCCGAGCGCACACCATAAGTCCGCGCAATATAGCAGCATGTTGAGACTACGCCTCTCTGGCCGCCACCAATGATCACCGGCTTATCAATCAGGCTGGGGTCATCGCGCTTTTCAACTGCCGCATAAAAGGCGTCGCAATCAATATGGGCAATGGTCAGGCTCTGCCATTCTTCATGCTGCACCAGGCGAGGTGAGCCACAGCTTGCGCATCGACGCAAAGCGCTCTCTGTCACGCCCTGTGACAGGCTGAGACAATCTCGGCACAAAGCTGTTGCAGCAAAGCTCAAGCCCCTGCATCCTCCCCTTCACCGGACAAAAGTGCACGGGCGCGCAAAACAGATACTGGGTCATGACCGCCATTGGCGGCAAAAGTCACCAGCAGGCTTTCATCTGCCGCCAGATAATCGAGAACTGCGCCCAGAAAGCTGGCTTGATTCGCTGCCGCTCTCAGGGTCTGGGGCGTCAGCCCGCTCAAATCCAGAAAACGGCTCAAGCGTTCGGCATCGCCCGCCAGAAAACCAAGCGCCTCTATGGCGAGGGCTTCGGCCTTTTCGCGCAAGGCCGGGGATGAGTGCCGGGAGGAAGAAAAATTTTGATTTCTTTTCAATTCTATCTCCGGTTAACTGCGATCTTGTCATTTCATCAATGAAAATCAGCTATTACTCTTCAAGGATCGGACTTAGCCCCTTGGTCAGGCTGATCCATACTCCATAAGGCAATCGGACCCCAGATGGCGAAAACCGTACTGATCGTAGAAGACAATGAGCTGAATATGAAGCTCTTCAATGATCTTCTGGAAGCTCATGGCTACCGGACAGTACAAACGCGCAATGGTGTTGAGGCGGTGGCTTTGACGCGCCAACATCGCCCCGATCTGATTCTCATGGATATCCAATTGCCCGAAGTGTCCGGCCTTCAGGTCACCCAATGGTTAAAGGATGATGAGGAGCTGCGCCATATTCCGGTGATTGCCATCCCCGCCTTTGCCATGAAGGGCGATGAGGAAAAAATCCGACAGGGCGGCTGCGAGGCCTATCTGTCCAAACCCATTTCAGTTGTGAAATTTCTAGAAACTGTTCGCACTTATCTTGGAGACAAATAGGATTTGACCACATGACCGCACGTGTTTTGGTCGTTGATGATATTTTGCCAAATATTAAATTGCTGGAAGCTAGGCTCACCGCCGAATATTTCGAAGTCCTTACCGCCACCAATGGTCCTGAGGTTATTGCGATTTGCGGCAAAGGTCATGTCGACATCGTTCTGCTGGATGTGATGATGCCTGGCATGAATGGCTTTGAGGTCTGTAAGCATCTCAAATCCAATGCTGCAACAGCTCATATTCCCATCGTCATGGTAACGGCTCAGGATCAGACAGCTGATCGTGTGAAGGGGCTGGAAGCGGGCGCTGATGATTTTCTCACCAAGCCCATCGATGAAATAGCATTGATTGCCAGAGTAAGATCGCTGGCGCGTCTCAAAGTGCTCGTTGATGAATTGCGCACAAGAGCCAATACATCCGCTTTGCTGGGCCTGGCCAATGCCTTGCAGATCGATAAAATGGACAAGGCCGCGGGCGGCAGGATTCTGCTCATTGATGATCGCGCATCCTCCGCCGAGCGTCTGATTGCTGCTTTACAGGGCAGTCACCAGGTTGAATTACAGCGTGATCCACAGATTGCCTTGCAACGCTTGACAGAAGATGAGTTTGATCTGTTCGTCATCTCTCTGGGCTTAAAGGATTATGATGCACTGCGTCTGTGCAGTCAGATCAGATCCAATGATAAAACGCGGCAATTGCCCCTGCTGATCGTGGCCGATCTAGAGGATCGCCCTCGCGTCTTGCGCGGCCTTGATCTGGGCGTGAATGATTATCTCATTCGCCCGATTGATCGCAATGAATTGCTCGCGCGTGTTAATACGCAATTGCGCCACAAGCGTTATGCCGATGCCTTGCGTGACAATGTGCAGGCCTCCATTGAAATGGCGGTGGTGGACGCCCTCACCGGTCTCAATAATCGGCGTTATTTGGAAACCCATTTACCCGCAATGTTGGAAAAATCGAATAGCCGCAATCGGCAGCTCTCCTTCATGGTGCTCGACATAGACCACTTCAAATCCGTCAATGATACTTATGGGCATGATGCGGGCGATGAAGTGCTACGCACCTTTGCACAGCGCGTGAAGTCGGTCATCCGCCATGCTGATTTAATGTGCCGATTGGGCGGAGAGGAGTTTGTCGTCGCTATGCCCGACACGCCTTTGCACATTGCTCAGAAAGTCGCCGAACGGGTTCGCTTTTGTGTGCAAAAGGATCAATTCCCGATCGAGTCGGGTGCCCGCACCATTCCCGTCACAGTCTCGATTGGCCTCTCGGCCAGTCTGGGG